>CALJVJ010000049.1 GCA_937974625.1 uncultured Saprospiraceae bacterium | reverse complement strand
GGAAGCAAAAACGGGTAAAACAAACCCTCTTTTTTGATTCAGAGAAAGTAGATAGCGTAGAGACAGAAGCTATGCTCCAAGGATTAATTCATTTGGATAATGAAATAGTAATAAAGTTAATACAAACGCTGCCAGAAGGGTATCGCACGGTATTTAATTTATATGTAGTAGATGACTATTCTCATAAGGAAATAAGTGAGCAATTAGGTATAGATGTAGTTACCTCTCGTTCTCAACTTTCGAGAGCCAAGCAATTGCTACGAAAAAAATTATTGGCCCTGCAAAAAGGAAATAGATATGGACTTATTTGATGATAAAGAGACATTTAAACAAAAGGTAGAAGACCACAATAGCATAAATATTCCAGCTAATTTGGCTTGGGATAAAATGGGACAGGCTATCTTGGAGGGAGTTAAAAAACGGAAGAAGCGACGCCGATTATTAATTTGGTGGTGGAGTACGGGTATAGCGCTCATTGGATTTTCATTGTTCGGCTGGTGGTTTAGCAATCCTTCTACATCAATTTTACCGACAAATTCACCACCAATTGAGTTTCAAAAAGGAGCAACCCACTTTAAAAAAGAGAATAAAATTGCTAAAGAAACAACTAAAAGTAAGATAGCACCGTCATTTCGCCAAGAAAAAACAGGGACTCAAACAAAAGATGTGGTCAATTCATTAAATAGTACATCCAAAAGGAAAGAAACAAGCATCCAATCAAATTCAAGCCTTGTGGCACAAGTCAATGCCATTCCTATTATCCCTGCCCCCATCCAATTACAAAGTAAGCAGAAGACTCAATTCAAGGAACAACTTTCGATAGAAATAAATAATGGTAAACCAAGACCTATTACAACGATTGAGCGATTACCGATTTTATCTAGTCTTTTACCTTATGAACCTCTGGACACGACTATACCAGCGAATCCCATAATTAAAAAAATAGTAACTACTAAGTGGCAAGTAGAATTGGGGGGAGGTTTTAATTGGTGGACGGAAGGATGGAAAGCACAAGGAAGTATCGACCCTATCAATACGCCCCAATTAGGATGGCAATTAAATGCACGGATAAATAGAGACTTAACAAAATTCTTAAGTATAAAATTAGGTTTGCAATTTCAAAATTTACGTTATAAAAGTGCTTTTGAACATACATCCGAAGTCGCTGTCTATCAACCCAATACAGCGGATGCAATTTTCATCAACTCACTTACGGGGGCACAACGGATTACTTATAGGGATTCAATACCAGGTCTACAAAATAGAAAATTTCAAAATTTTAATCAGCATAAAACCATACAGCTACCCATCCTAGCGGGATTTAGGTTTGGACAAAAGCGTTGGAAGTATGCGGTGCATACAGGAGTAAGCTTGCAATTTTTTCAACAAAGTAGTGGAAGAATAGCTTTGGCTAAAGGTAGCGTAATTGATTTACCTAACAAAAATATCTATCCTACTACTTTCAAAATCAGTTATTTAGTAGAAGCTCAATTGGCTTATCAAGTCACCAATAAACTAAGTATATTTAATAGATGGAGTATGGAAAGGTCGCTTACTGATTGGTTGTCTGTGAATTCTAATTTTCAACAACGTCCTGTGATTGGAGCTAGCACATTTGGTTTAGCTTGGTCTTTTTAAATTTATATACTTTTGGTGACTAAAAGTCTTACAAAAGAGAGATTTCCAAAAGAATAAAATACACAAGCTTTGTTGCTAACACCGCTGTTATAGTACATTATTGGAAAGTTAGATGAAAGGGTAACAGACTAGCAGTTTTTTTTTGACCAACATTATTTTTTTCTATTAAAACAATGAATAGAAATTAAAAAGCCCAATCGTTTTTGGTAAACAATTGGGCTTTACTATTGAATATAAATTTTTTAATTATTAAAAATCGTTTCTCGTTTGTATAGGAATATCACGCCTAGATTTAAGACCAATAAGCCAAAAATAAGTAATCCCCATTCTGACATAGTTGGAATCGGAGCCACTGCAGTTGTTGTACAAGAGCTTGCACTACAAACACTAATCGGAAATGGCGCAGTATCTACTCCATCAATAGTTAAAACAATAGATCCACTGGCACCAGACGCATGATAAAAGTCATATTCTAAAGTATTACCAGCTGGAATAGGCCCAATACTAGTCCCGTCAGGAATTTGAGTACCCGCTGCATCGGTAAAATTAGGACCTCCTGTTTTTAATACAACAGATTGTCCTGCTGTGCCCATTACGGTAAGCTTATCATGAAATCGTGTTACTACCCCTGAAGCATTTTTTTGATTAAGCGGGTCCGCACAACTACATGGGTCCGAAATAGACGGTGCGTTTGCAACAGTTGGAATAGTGATTACAGGTGGATTAGGCGCAACAACAATAGCGGGACAGACCTGTGCTTTTGTCTTGTATCCAGAAGCTCCAGCCTCCGCCGTAGCTAATGTAGCTGTTACTCTTGTGTATTGCATCTCAGAGAAGCAAGTCATACAAGCATCATCTACATAATCCATATAATTATTAAAAGGGGTTGCTATTCCAGTAGAAGGATTATTTACTGTACCTGTAGCAGACCCACCAGGGCAACCGCCTCCGGAATAGGCCTGAGCAGGCGTATCACTAACCATATCGCAATCACATGCATTGGTAAAACAACCAGTACTACACACACTAGGTTGCTGACAAGCAGCACCCGCAGGAACAGAAGCCGTAGGAGTTGAGCCTCCTGGTCCTAAATCTGCATCATCTACACAAAAAGTATGAAATAGGCCTAAAAAGTGACCAATTTCATGGGTTACTGTTTTTCCTCCATTAACCGTACCCGCGAGACAAGCACAATTAGCACCACCTGTTGCATCCGCTACTGCGGTCTGAACACCAGTAGAACCAAAAGCACAGGAATTAACAGCCATTGAGTTCATAGTCATCGGATTCCCAGGAAGATGAGAGATACCTAAGGAAGTACATTTTTTTGCGTTGGCCAATCTATTAACGGTAATATTCATATAGCCTGTCCATCCTGATAAATTACACGGTGCGGAATCACCCGTGCCATCAACAGGACAATAATCCACCCCTGCTCCACCACCAAAAGTAACGGCAGGACTTCCATCTGCCAATCCAGAGCCAGAAGGATGATTATGGGTCGCTAATTTAAATTCAAAGCAATTTGAGTTAGTCGCACCTTGGCAATCTGAACCATTAAATGTTGTATTCAAAGTAGCTACTTGGTTCTCTGCCAATTTGATTAGTTCTACTTTTTCGGCATCGGTAGGCACCCAATCATAATGAATAGCAATCGGAAAAAAGACAGGTGAAGCACAATCAGCCCGTGCCTTTGAAGAATTAGCCATTTTTTGAGCTACCGCTCTTTCAAAAGCAATATAATTAGCTCTATACTCAGGGTCTGCGTGCATTTTATCGTGGTGCAATATTTGGGAACCACATCTCCGTTGCCCAAATCCCATTTGAGCAAAAGTTAAAAAACACAATAAAAACAATGTAAAATTTTTCATAAAATCACAGGTATTAAAAAGTTTATAGGTTTAAATAAAATTGTTGTAATTATATTAAAGTATAAGCTACACAATAGCCTGATTAACAAGCGATTAAATCAATTAATGGCAATAAATAGACTAGCCTATTTGCGGAATTACCACGCAAATGGTTCGGGTTAATCTAAATCAGAATTTGTTAAAAGACTTATACGTTTTTGATTATAGTGTTTCTATCCTCTAAAGAGGAAAATCGGTTGGGAGGTAGGAATAAAAATCGGTGATTTGACTGACGTTTAAGTCTAAAAGAGAGTTATTTGTGCTTATTTTTGCTTATCTCATTATTCCTTTTCACCCAAAAAAAATTGGAAAGGACAAAAGGAAATTACTTTATAAAGTAGTGTTTAAAAACAAATTTAATAAGACAATTCTAAAACAAATATGCTAAAAAAAGTAAAAAAGTAAAAATTTACAAATACTTTTTCATTCACTTTTTTTAAAAAAATCGGTGAATGGTATTTATTAAACGGTGAATGGTATTTTCGAAAAAATTATATTGAAAAAACAATCCATTTCTAATCTAAAATAGTTGTTCGCTTTCCAATATATCTCGTACACAAACCCCAGGTGGAATCCAAAAAACAGGAATTTCAATACCATAAAAGGCCACCAATCGTTTAATCTCGCTATCAATTTCCTCAATACTATATCGAGAGGAAAAATGCCCTAAAATTAATTTTTGCACATTCGTATCCTTGACCATTTTTAGCACGCCCTCTAGCGTGCTGTGTTTATTCGCTCTTTCATGGTCTATCACGGATTCGTCAATCCGTAAAAAAGTCGCTTCGTGAATTAGAATATTAGTATTATCAAAACGGCCATCCGTTGCGACGGGGCTATCTCCCGAATAGGATAAGATGTTTTCAACAACCTCTTCCGTAATAGCATCTTCCCCCTTTTCTTTTCTCAAACTAGCAATTTCTTTTCCAGATAATCCTATAAAATCGGGTTTTAATTTTCTTTTTATTCGTTCTAGGTGAAAGCCCATTGTTTTGACCATTTCAGCAGGAAAAGGCATATGTTCATTTCTAAAAGAACGAACCCTTATCGCTTTATTCAAATGCACTATTTGCCCATATTCGATTGGTTGCCAAATAGTTCCACTTACATGTGGGTCAAACTTAGTTGCAAAATCTGCCATATATGGAAAGGAGCCACTATCCTTTGGGTAATAAATCTTAGGAAACCCATCTCTGGCATTCAATTGATTGAATTGAATTAGACCTGATAAATGGTCTCTATCGGCATGTGAAATAAAAGCGTGTTTTATCTTTCTAGCTTTCTGTAATAAATGGGCAGACAAGCCGTCCCCTGCATCCAATAGTAGACCAAACTCGTCAATAAAGTACCAAGTAGAAAATAATGCAGTCGAGTAAGCAGTGATGGTTAGTTTCATAGGAAGAAAACAAAAGGGGTTTAGGTAAAGTTCCGAGGCTAATTATTCCTCCAAAAACTTAGGTGCTTTCCGATACTTCGTCCCTTGTTCATAAGCATAAACGATTTCCAATAATACAGGTTCGCTCCAAGCTCTACCAAAAAAGGACAAGCCAACGGGTAATTCATCAATAAATCCCATTGGTAAAGTGATATTCGGATAACCTGACATGGCAGCAGGAGAAGAACTACCGATATGAAATTTATCGCCATTTTCATGGTCTGTTTTCCAAGCAGGAGAGCCTGTGGGAGCCATAATAGCATCTAGTTGGTGTTCATCCATCACTTTGTCTATGCCTTCGGCTTGGCTTAATCTTGCCATTGTAGCTAAAGCTTTTTTATAGTCTTCACTCGTCAAATCAGCTTTAGATTGAGCACTTTCTAAGTGTTCTTGCTGATAAAAATCCATTTCTACAGGATCTTGTTGATTAAAAGCAATCAATTCCTTCAAATTTTTAATTGGCGCATTTTCACCAAGACTAGCAAAATATTTATTCAAGCCATCTTTGTATTCAAAAAGCATTACCTCGAAAGAAGCCTTTCGGGCATCGGGTGCATAGATTTCATCGATTTCAATAATTGCTACCCCTTGACTCTTTAAATAAGCAACTGCTCGCATGGTCAATTTATCTACTTCTTCTAGTTTACCAAAAGGCTTTTTATACAACCCTATTCGTTTTCCTTTCAAGCCATCAGGTTTTAAAAATGGGGTGTAGTCTTGGAAGGATTTGCCGACACTAGCTTGTGTTTTACTATCTTTTTCATCAACCCCGACCATCGTTCCTAGGCAAATCGCTGCATCTCTAACCGTTCGAGCCATTGGACCGGGCGTATCTTGGGTAAAAGAAATGGGAATAATACCTGACCGGCTTAATAAACCAACCGTTGGTTTGATCCCAACGATGCCATTAGCAGAAGATGGACAAACAATGGAACCATTTGTTTCCGTCCCAATAGCCAACATCGTCAAATTAGCTGACACCGATACGCCTGAGCCAGAACTAGACCCACAAGGATTTCTGTCAATGATGTAAGGATTATGGGTCTGTCCTCCTACTCCACTCCATCCGCTACTCGATTTCTGTCCTCTAAAATTCGCCCATTCACTCAAATTCGCTTTCCCTAAAATAACCGCACCTGCAGCTCGTAATTTTGCCGCTACCCAACTATCTGCCAATGGTTTAGCCCCTATCATTGCTCTTGAACCTGCGGTCGTTTCCATCTTATCATGGGTATCTAAATTATCTTTTAATAAAATAGGAATACCATGCAAGGGTCCTCTAGAGTTACCAGCTTGCCATTCAGAATCTAAAGCAGTGGCAATAGCCAAAGCATCTGGATTAATCTGAATCACCGCGTTTAAAGTAGGTCCACTATCATCAATCTTCGCAATTTGCTCTAAATAAGCTTGGGTAAGTTGAGCGCTGGTCAAATCTCCATTTTTAAAAGCGGAATGTACTTGAGCAATTGTCCATTCTTCGTAGGGGAAAGCATTGGTACTTTTAATAGTGGAGTTCGGTTGTTCAATTTTGGCAGGAGTTTGGCAAGCCATAATAAAACAACTGATTAAAAAGAGGAGGATATTAAGGTGCATATTTTTCATGACTGTATTTTAAAAGGTTCAAAGTGAATTTAATTACATTTGCAAAAAATCCAACAACCTATTTTCAAATAAAAAGATACGATTAAAATAATTTCGAATGCTTTGACAGAATTTAAAATTATTTTAATCTTACCAATAATACATGAAAGTAATAAAAGGTTTTTTCTTATTATTAAATATTCTAGTAATATTTATGACCTTGGGGGCTTACTTAGCCCCTTCGATTCCACCTAAAGGAATGGGGTTATTACCTGCCCTAGGTTTAGTTTTCCCAGGTCTAGTTGTTGGCAATATATTGTTCGCCTTAACTTGGTTTTTGCTACAATCAAAATGGGCGTTTACTTCTTGCATCACCTTGTTACTAGGGATATTTTTTGCACCTAGCACCTTGAATTTTTTACAATCCACTTCTCCAAGTAGTCAGCAAAATCCTATACAATTGGGGACTTATAATATGCAATTTTCCAAACCCATTGCCCATTTAATGGGTAAAGAACAGCAACAAAAAGAAAAAGCCTTTAATGAGTTTCTAAAGAAAGTAGACCATTTAGATATTTTAGGAGTCCAAGAATGTGGATGGCGAACACAAGAACACATCGCTAAATCCATGACCTTTCCACATCAATTTTTCTTACCTGATATTCACACAGGCATTTATTCCAAACATCCGATAATCAACAAAGGCTATGTAGATTTTGGTCAAGAAATTAATAAATGCTTATGGGCAGATATTGTCATAGGGGTGGATACCATTCGTTTTTATACGATGCATTTAGCACCTAATCGCCACGATGGCATTGTGCCATTAGTGCTTAATCAAGAAAAAAGAGAACAAGTAAATATTTGGAAATTAATAGGCATGGTCAAGCACTATGAGACGTTTACAGATAAGCGAGCAAAAGAGGCAACCATCATGCACCAACATCAACAGGAAAGTCCCTACCCATGCATTCTTACAGGCGATTTTAATGACCCACCACAGACCTATACTTACAGCGTAGCCAGTAAGGGTTTAAAAGATACTTTTTTAGAAAGTGGATTTGGGATTGGAGGGACACATGGAAGTGCAGTACCTGGCCTTAGAATTGATTATATCTTTACAGACCCTCGCTTTATGGTTTTCAACCACAGGGTGTTTGATGTCCCGTTTTCAGACCATTTTTTAGTGAAGGCAACTTTGGAGTTGAAATAATACAGATGGTTAAAGGTGCATTAATAATCCACGTTACCTAAGCAGTAATTACTGGTTCCTTCTTTTTGACAATGGCAGCAATAATAGCACCTACAAAAATGCCACTCAAAAGGAGATTTATCAAGATACTACCGATAATCATTCCAATACCTACATTTTTCATATCATCTTCGATTTTTTCGTAGGCTTCTTCTAAAGTAATGTCTATCTCTCCCCCAGAATTCCCAAACATTTCCGCTGTGCTTTTAGAAACGTCCTTCATTGCTGCTAAATTCAATTCCAATAAAGAAGGGTCAATATAATTCATTAGCAATTGAAAGACTGTATGGAATAAAGCTCCACCGATTACTACAGTTAGAAAACCTGGAACAAATGCTTCTCCAAAAGGAATAAAGCCGTCATTAGCCGTTCGCGCTGCCTTCGCAGCCAAAAAGGCAAAAACAAAGGGCAAAATATAACCAAGAATATTATAAATAGAAGCAGGGGCAAATAATCCTTTTGGTTGAACAAAATAGAAAATAACAAGTAATAAAATGGAGGTTCCTCCATACATTAATCCATGTTTGAATGCGATGTTTTTCATATAGAACTTATAGTCTTTATAAAATAAAAAACGTTCTTTGACAATTTCTGTGGTCGATTTGATTTCAAGATTTTTTCTGACTTAAAGGAGAGAAAAAATTGGAATTGCAACGACTCTATCACAGGATTTGTCAAAGAACCATAAAAAAAGAGAAACGCTTCCAAAACTTACAATTTTGGAAGCGCTAAACAAAGAAGTTATTTAAAATAGTATAGAATTAATTTAGATATTTTAGACTACAGGCATTGGTTCTTCTTTTTTAATGATTGCTGCGATGATAGCAGAAATGACCAATCCCGGGAAGATAAGACTAACAATGAAACCTAAAGCTGATTGAACTATACCAAATTGATTAGCTTGTTGTTGTTCCATTTGTTCTGCTGCCTCTAATTTAGCCTCCTCTGAAAGTCCCATCATATCCCACATACCTTCCGTCATTTCTCTAGCGGCAACATTTAAAGTTTCTTGTAGACTTGGGTCAAAATAATTGAGTAATAAATAAGAGTATACATTACTAATCAATAGTCCGATAGCAAAGGTAACCATAGCAGGTACTAAAGCCTCTCCAAAAGCAATAAAGCCACCATTAGCGTCCTTAGCCCGCTTTGCTGCCATATAAGGAAAAGCAATCATTAAGATATACCCCAAAATCATATGCCAAGAGGAAAAGTCCATCATTGCTTTTGGGTTGGTAAAATAGACAATCATAGAAATTATTATGGAAACTACTCCATACATTAAACCTAATTTGACCGCATCATTTTTCATAAAAGTGGTTTTGTTTTATTAATATTTTAGTAAAATCTAAAAGTCTTTAATGATTTTATAGAAAGGAATATAAAAATCGTAGTATCGTTCTAGTTTATTTTCGTTTCCATAAAATTCCTTTCTTTTAAGGTGTAAAGTATGTGGGCCTTCAGCTAAGTTTTCCATAGGAAAATAGCAGCGAAGCCCTTTTTCGCCCAAATTAGGATGTACATAAAATTTACAATCACAACTGTCTGTAAAATCTACATCATCAATTTTTATAGTAGCTAATTCTAAAATAGAATTATTTAATTTTTTGTATTTATTTAATTTGTAAGCTTCTTTTTTTTCCCACCAAATCCGTTCAACACTATCAATTTTGTTTTCCCAATAGAGGCTATCTATTTTTAAAATCCCGTTTTTCTCCATAACTCCAGATTCAATGGCTGTAATCTTTTTAGCTTTAATACCACGTATCAGTGCTAATTTTTTAGTTCTAAGCGGTACCGTTTCGGCAGTTTTTAAGGAGTCTAATGCTTTTAAACCTTCATCCTCCATATCGTTCCACCAATCCATAATCGTTACTATATCTTTTTTAAATGGAACATTTTGTCCTTCATTTTTCAACCATTCTGCATCAGAAGGATAAGTTCTAAGAAAAAAACGACCATAATTACCTGTCAATTCAATACTCGGTAGACTGATTCTAGAAATAGCATGTTTTTGCCTAAAAATACCTTTTTTTAGCGTTTGATTTAATGCTCTTTCATCATCATAAAAATGGTATTCATACCTAACTTTCCCTGTTTCATTAGCATAATGGGTATGTTCAGGAAAAAAAGGATAAGGCGTTGACCCCACTTGAGGCAAAATAGTCAAAAATAAAATGTAGGGAATGGAAAATAAGAAAAGTCTCCTTGTATACTTCTCATCCCAAAAGTTATATAACAAAGGTCGATATAAAAAGGAAAGCGTAAAAAAGCTAAAAACACGGTAAAACACAAAATATATTTTGGAGATGTTCTTTTCTTTTATTTTCTTAATTCCGCCCATTGTCAAAAAGTCAATCAACGCAATTAGCCCCATAAAGAAAATAAAGATGCCAATAACACCGCCTATATTAGGGTCATCAACAAGGGTAAAAAGAGCAAAAGTCTCCGCAAAAAATAAAATCAACGATAAAAAGACAAAGAATAGTAAAAAAGTATAAGCAAAAATGACACTCGAAAAACGTTCCAATCGCTCAATATAATCATCAAAATCGCCTACTTGTCTTTTTAAAAAATCGGTAAAATTATCAGCGTAATCGAAAAAATCATAATCAATATCAGAAGAGACATATCGCAACCCAATTGCCCCTATCCAAAGTCCTCTAGCCAAAACATGAATCAATAAGTTAAAGAAAAAAATACGCCAGCTAATAGTTAATAACCAAGAAAAGGAATTTAAAATAAGATTTAAATAACCACTACCTGCTTTATTAACTGCCAAATAATTCTCATACCCATCTATCATGGTTCGGGACTCCCAAATAGCAAACAAAGCAAATCCTGAAATTAGCAGTTCCAACTGCCAGCTTTCTTGTTGGAGTTTTTCGAGCCATTCCGTAAAGGCTTTTTTAGTTATAGCTACTTTTTCATTTTCATCATTCATAATGCGAAAGATAATAAAAAGGCAGAAAGGAAAAAATTTTTATTAATAATTTTAGACAGAAAGGAATTACAAGAAGCAACACCTTATAAAAGACAGCAATTAGCAAAAGCATCAAAAAAGGAGCGATTATTTCTTAAAGAAGAAAATTCTACTTGACTATTTATATGATAATGAGTAACTTTATTACTCAATATTAATTCCATATCATTGAACAATCCGTTGATTACTGACTTTTTTCCTAAAAAAGTCGATAAAAAACGCTTAAAGAAGCAGTTAAAAATGTTGGAGACCTTAATTTCTTCCAAAACTCGAATCAAATTACTACTCAAATTTTTTTTGAATAGTAAAATGACTGCTTACTTAAGAAGTCTGGAAAGTGAGTTCGGCGATTCTACCAATGCCATTCGTTTAGAATTGAATAGGTTAGAAAAAGCAGGCATGTTATCGTCCTTTATGAAAGGAAACAAGAAAATGTTTACTGCCAATACTAAGCATCCATTATTTGGAGAAGTCCATAATATTTTGCTAAAGCATATTGGGATTGACCGATTGATAGAAGGCGTAATTGACAGATTGGGCAACGTGGAAAAAGTATACCTTGGTGGTCAATTTGCTCAAGGCTTAGATAGTCCTATAATTGATTTAGTGATAATTGGCAAAATAGATAAAGCGTATTTGATTCGGTTAATAGAACGAATAGAGCCGATTATCAAGCGAAAAGTGCGTTATCTAATTTACGAACAATACGAGTATACAGAAGCTGTTATAGCCTCCTTTTCACCAAAGCCAATATTACTTTGGTCTAATGATTAAGGAACGTGTGTAGAATAAGTTGTAACAAAAGTGGGTAATTAAAATAATAACTGATAATCAACGTTTTATCAAAAAATATTTCAAGGCAATAAATATATAATTAGCATTTGGTTAATAATTAAAGAAGCATCTAAATATTGATAGACCTGCCTGGGCGAGCATATTTCTTTTGAAATTCTCGTCTAGGCATTTTTTTTAGGGTATCTTTTCCCCTTTAACCATTGATGAATGCTAGAAAATATAGCATTTTTGTCCTAGAAAAAAGATACCATCCAACTAGTGCTATCATTTATAAGTAATTGACAAGTTAATTGAGTGTATTTTTTGGTTAGGCAAGATGAGCAAACACCGTTTGTGAACCGCTTTCGGACGGGATGCTTTTTTAAAAGCTGTCCCGAAAGCTCTAGGGATTCAACAAATAAAAAACGCAGCATAACGGAAACCCGCCCGACTGCCGTCAGACGGGCGGGAAGACGCCGGTTTAAGTGTCAAATATTTCTGCCTTGAACCACTAGGATAAATCTTTAACACCAAACTACCAAAACAAGAAGTTCTATAAGCTTCATGATTTTGAGTATAATGTATAGAAAAGAAACACAAGTTAACTAATGGCAAAAATCGACAATACTCCTGAAAATCATTTAGATGCAGAAATCCCTAAATGGTTTGCAGTTTACACTAAATATAAACGGGAAAAAGTCATTAAAAAGGAGTTAGATAGACAGGACATTAAAGTCTACTTACCAATACAGAAAATCACAAGAGTATACGCAAGCAAAAGAAAAATAGTAGAATTACCATTAATCAGTTGCTATATTTTTGTAAAAATTACCAAGTCTGAATATTTACGAGTATTACAAGCTGAAGGCGTTGTAAATTTTGTAAGGATTGCAAAAAATTTAATTTCTATACCTGAGCGAGAAATTGAAATAATGAGGCAAATAGTAGGAGAAGGAATTCCCGTAACGGCTGAACCTAGTCGCTTGCAAAAAGGAGATGCAGTGGTAATAGTTGGTGGTAATTTGACTGGTTTAGAGGGAATTTTAGTCGATAATCACGGAGATAAAGAAGTAATCATCAATTTAGAGTCTATGGGCTATTCTTTGAGAATGACCTTGGATAGTAAATACCTACAAAAGGTAGCCTAGAAAATTTAAAAAGTAATTGGTCATTAGTCATTTCTTAAATATTATAAAAACAATGACTAATGACCATTTATCATCTAATTTCCACAAACTATTTCATTACGCGTGTTAGCCAGTCCATTCGTATTTTCTTTCACTTCACCTAAGTAGACCCGCATTCGGTCCGTATTTTTATCATAATCTCCATAAAGCGTGTACGTCCCACCGCTGCTAATATTTAGGGTACCTTTCCCTTCTCCATAAATGGTTCGTTCTACTTTTCTTCGGACATACCGCCATCCATTCCATACCTTTTGGCTAAATTCATAGGTACTTGCAGAGGCTATTCGGTAACTATACTTACCTTTTCTCATTCGAAAACGGAAAGTTTGTTGTTGTTGCTTATCTTTATCCAAATCGAAAGTGTATTTATCCCCACCCAAATACAAATCAATTTTCTCCGAAACTTGGCTATTACCAAGTTTATTATTCACCCGCACGATAAATTGCTCTGCTTCAGAAGAAGTTGTCACAACAGGAGGTCGAGTTTCATTATCTGTTACCGTACTATTATCAGGCGCGGACCAAGACTGTCCCGGATATACTTGCCTAATATAATTCTTATCGGTGGTAGATAAATCTTGATTCATCCCAACTTGGTATTGACCGTTTGTCAAACTAGCAGAAACAGGATAATGCATAATGGAACGCGGGTCATAATTTGAAAACTGTGTCGCATTTCGGCTGGCCTTTTGAATAACATTGGCATAGGTGGTTTGTTGATTCCAACCTTGCGAAGTCCAATAATGGTCATAAACGGCTGCTTCGTCCCAAGGTATACCGCCAGAAGGATTTTGGTGCTCGTGCAATAAGCCCAAAGCGTGACCAAATTCATGCAAAATCGTTCTTCTAAATTCATACTCTGGGGTTCGGTCATTCAACCAACCAAAATTCATCGTTGCTTCATTACTTCCCATTTGCAATGCTTGTTTGCCAATAACAGACCAAGAGCTACCATTTTGTACAAAAGAGACTCTGATATCAGAGCGTCCATAATCTACAAATTGAAAGTTCAAATTAGCGTGCTGAGTCCACATCTTAGCATAATATCGAACTCGGTCGCGAACATAATTACTTCCGCCAATAAATTTAACTTTGATAGTGCTCCCGTTAGACCAATACAAACCATATTTAGGTTTGTAACTAACCGCTCTGGAGGCAGCTTGAGGAATTCGTTGTTGAGCTTGTTGGAGCGCTACATTTGTGAGTGGCATTTCCGTACAAGTATGTATGGATTGCGCTTGGTTGATGCCTGCATATCCCAATAGGAATAACAGGAAAGAAAGAAATACTTTCATAATCCTAGGGTTTACAAATGAATGAAAAGATTGCACTAGCAACTAAAATTCCTAGCACAAAGGCTTAAGAGCATATTTGCAGCTCCTAAAACTTGCTTAGCGTTAAATTCAAACAGTTTCTTTTACATTCAAATAGGCATCGTTGGACTAAAATGATATAAATTCAAAATATGTTGTATTAAGGTATTTTTTTAACTTGTTGGTAATTAATTTTAGGTTTTTGTTAATATTAGAAAGTAGGGTAAGCATAGAAAGGAATAACAAAAACCTTACTTCAAATAAAACTTTTTCCAAAAAATATAGTAAATTTGGCATATATACGCCTATTGGCAATGAGAAACCTACATTAAAAAAACAGAGAAAAGAAAAAGCGAAGAAAAGATTGCTTGGACTTTACTTTTCAACTAAGGAGTAGAACGGATGAATATAGACATTACGCCTTACATAAAGGAATTACTTTTCGAAAATAATAGCTTGGTTATACCGGGTTTTGGAGCACTAACACTAACCTATTCTCCTAGTACCATTGACCATGTTCAGGGTTTATTGAACCCACCTACCAAATCCATCAACTTTGATAAAAACCTAGTTGTCAATGATGGAAAATTAGTAAATATAATTCAAGAAAAGCATCAAGTTTCTACAGAAGAGGCCAATCAGCAAATCGGTAAGTTTGTCAATATAATGAAAGACCAATTGGAAAGACGAGAAATGGTCAATATTGCCAATGTAGGTCGATTGTACAAAGATTTTGAAAATAATATCCAATTCATCCCGGATTCCACCAATTTTAATAAAGAAGCTTTCGGTTTACCAACCGTCAATTTTTACCCAATCTTAAGAGACAAAGTAACCGCTGAAACCATTATTCCAAGTGGCTCCGCGAAATCCTATAAATACACCAAAAAGAAATCATTTTTCGAAAGGTTCCAAGACTATTCTAGAGAAAATAGTTGGTTACCCATTAGCTTGATTACCGCATTATTGATAGTCTTAGGTGGCTATGGAATGAAAAAAATAGGATTATTTGATGGCAATGCAACAGCAGATAAAAAAGTAAATGAAAGCCCCGCCGAAATACTCGCAAATCAAGAAACTTCACTAGCGGTAGATAGCGCCGAAGATGATTTGGAAGAAGACAATGATGCTGAAGATTTTGCAGCAGATGAAGCGATGGCTACTACGGATGATGAAGATGTGGTAGATACGGAGAGTAGCACCTTAAGTCCAGACCAACGAATTGCAGTGGTCTCTGTTGGTATTTTTGGTAATAAAAAAAATGCACAAAAGAGAATAGAACAAGTCTATGAATATGGCTACGATGCCCTTCCAAATAAATACACCAAAAAAGGCAAAGAATTAACCCAGATAGGCATACAGTTTGCTTTTGAGACAGAATCCGAATTTGAGGAAACGTTGAGACATATTAGAAAGAAATTCAAAGATGCGAAGGTGATTAGAAGGGAGTAAAAGAATTTGAGATTATTGAGGGCTTACAATTCTTTTGATTCTTTCCCAATAAGATAACTGGCCGTAAAACTAAAGCCTAAAACGCCTATAAAAAACACGACTAACAAAGGTTCTACAAATACAGATAAAGCTGCAAGTACACCAAGAATGGCTGTAAAAATCGTGAGCTTTTTTCGCCCATCAGTTCCTTCTTCTGCCATAAATAATCCACCAAGGGGAATCATCATTAAAAATAGGTTCAATCCAATTAAAAACAAAGAAGAATAACCTATTATCTCAATATCCTCTTCTCCTATAATAAATCCCCCACCTGTACTAAAATATAGGATAAAAATTAATAAAGACATTCCGCCTGTAATACCGACTAAGGTAGACGCAAAAATTTCATCAGCTTCCAAAGCATGTTTACCAAGTGGATGAAGCCTCAAAAAGAGATTAGAGATAGGCATAGCAATCCAAGAAGAGAAAGCAAAAAGGACATAAAAAATTAATAATGGCGCCATAATGATTGCCATTAAATCTGAAGTTTCCGCTAAGAATAAACCAGTTCTATAAAGTAGATAAATACCGATGACAAAAGCCCATCTATATTTAGTCTGCAACTTACTCAGCCACAAGAAATATTTTAAAACACCTCGGTATAAAAAATTCTTCGCCTTAATCCCTTCCCTTAAACCAGCTTTAGCATAGGCATTGGTGGCATTGAGTCTAAGTGCCTCTTTAAAATGGATAATTCCTTCTTCATAATCCCCTTTTTCTATAGATACCCAGCCTTTATTGGCATGAGAATAAGAACTTTGGGGCGCACGATGCAAGGCATAATCCATCGTTTCAGCGGCTTCTTGTTTTCTATTCAATTTAACCAACGCCCTTGCCCTTAAGTTAATGAGGGTAACATCTTCTGGGTCGAGTCTTAGCCCATGCTCTGCTTCTTCCAAAGCATGTTGCCAGTTCTCTCTATAAAAGGCAATTTGGGATTTTAACAGAAAAAAGTCCGCATTCCCTGGGTTTAGCTGTTGCCCTGATTGAATCGTATCTAAAGCGTTATCTAATTGTCGATTATAAAATTGGCAGCGGGCTAAAATATAATAAATGGTAGGAGATTGAGGGGCATGCTGTACCGCTTGAAGTGCAAACTCTAACGCGGTTGTTTTGCGCTTAGTTTCCAAGTAACATTGAGCCAACATCGCTAAGGCAAAAGGATTATTAGGGTCTTGGGCTAATATTTTAAAATATTCCTTCTCTGCCTCCGGGTAACGTCTTTGGTGATAAAGAATATTTCCTCTTTCTAGAAGTTGGAACATTGAATAGGTTAAGATTATTAGCGGATTACTTATGCACCAAATTACAAACAATTAGACTCATCTGTGGGGACAAATGAGTCTAATTGATTAATAATATCTAAATTTTAAAGTCATGTGTTCGCAAACGGAACTATTCAAAAAAAATCAGACTTTACCTATAATGCACTAGCAGCTCCATCATCCAATAGCCAAGTAACCTCTCCTTCAGCATTTCGCAATACTTGAGCAGGATAAGTATCTGGGTCGTATTTCCCTTCTAGCACTTCCTTTAAAACAGCAGATTTTTTCTTACCTGCTACGAGTAAAATGACTGATTTAGTTCGATTAAAAACAGAACTAGTAACCGTCAGTCTCCAAGGTTTATTTTTACCCATCTTAACTTCTCGGACTCTTTTTCGCACCATTCTAATAGCATCTGTACCAGGAAACATGGAGGCAATATGACCATCTGTTCCCATACCCAAGAAGGCTAAATCAAAAAAGGGTTTAGTCGCACCAAAAAAGTTTTGGAAAACTTGCGTATAAGCTTGAGCAGCCTGACGTGGGGTTTTAGACCCGTCCATTTTGTAGACTTGGGCTTTAGGAATATTTATTTTCTTTAGTAGAGCATCATAGACCATTCCATAATTACTATCATCATGCGTGTCAGGAACACAACGTTCATCACCAAAAAAAATATGGCATTTTTTCCAGTTAATTTGTTCTGAATACTCAGGCGTCGCTAATAGTTCATAGAGCGGTTTGGGTGTAGACCCTCCAGAAAGGCAGATAGTAAATTTCTCCTTTTTCTTAATAGCAGCTTGTGCTTTTTCTACAAAAATTTCGGCAGCAGATTGATATAAATCTGTTCGCTTTTTGTGAATTTTTAAAATTGGTTTGGTTAACATTAATTATTTTTCTTTTGTTTTTGGTATTAAACGTGTAAATTCATTTTGTACATTTTATTATAGAATACTATTGTTTCCTGGTAGAGAGGACCTAAATAGATGAGGTTCATTACACTGCTAAATTCACTAACTTTAACTTACAGTGTGCTAAATCAAAAACAGTAAGTTTATGATTGAAATAGTATACTCTAAAAAAAGGCTTAAATTCTTCAAGGACTGAAAAGTGAGTATTGAAGAACACCTCACTTATAATAGTCGCAAACTTATAAAAAATATGCTGCTATTCATATAAAAAACCATCTTTTTTTACCAAATTAACAATTTAAAAGCCATACTTTATATTGTTAGAGGCAACCATTATTAAGGAATTATCTCTTATAATTCCCGATAAGTAAACCAATGATAGCCATCTTTAGCAATCAACCTTGCGGCTGTTTGTGGGCCTTCTGAACCAGCGTCATAATTTGGGAAGTAATAAGCTGGGTTCTTCTCCCATGCATTTAAGATAGGCATTAATAATTCCCAAGCTTCTTCCACTTCATCTGAGCGCATAAACAAAGTTGCATCTGCGGTCATCACATCATGCAATAGCGTTTCATAAGCTTCAGGCTGCGCATCTTCATAAGTTTCAGAGTAATTGAATTTCATTTCCACAGGATTCAGCATCATATCCAAACCAGGTCGTTTTGCTTGAAAGCGCATTTTAATACCTGTATCAGGGCTTATGGCAATAGTGATTCTATTAGGTCGCATCGCACTCGCTGTCTTTTCAGGGAAAACTTGGTGTGGTGCATTCTTAAATTGAATGGTAATAACAGAAGTCTTTTTAGGCATCCGTTTTCCTGAGCGCACATAAAAAGGCACCCCCGTCCATCTCCAATTATCGATATGAAATTTCACTGCGGCAAAAGTTTCTGTATCTGTTTTGGGATTTTTAGTCACTTCCTCTCTATAAGCTTTTGCAGGTTCACCTTTAGACCAGCCGGCTCGGTATTGGCCTCTAACCGCATAATCATCTACTTCCTCCTCAGAAATCCGTCGTATGGCCTTCAACACATCTACCTTTCGATTTCGAATTTCGTCTGCTTTAAAAGACCCTGGCGGTTCCATAGCTACAAAACAAAGTAGTTGTAAGACATGATTTTGAATCATATCTCGCAAAGCACCTGATTTATCATAGTAGCCGCCTCTATCTCCTACTCCAATACTTTCAGAAACCGTAATCTGAACATGTTCTATATAATTATGATTCCAAATAGGTTCAAATAGGAGATTGGCAAAACGAAATACTAAAATATTCTGGACCGCATCTTTTCCTAAATAATGGTCAATTCTATAAATTTGACTTTCGTCAAAATAAGTAGTTAATAACTTATTCAGTGATTTTGCACTTTCCAAATCGTGCCCAAAAGGCTTTTCAATCACTAAACGAGTACAATCAGGGTCGGTACAGATACCAGATTTCCCTAAATTAGTCACCACATCATCCATTAAAGAAGGAGCAATAGCTAAGTTAAAAATGACATTAGGATGTACGCCCCACTCTTTTTCTACTTTCTTAATCTCCTTACCCATTTCCTTATAACTCTTCTCATCAAAAACATCACTTACTTGATAATGAACGGACTTGGAAAACTCTGCCCATTGTTCTTTTGTTCCCTTCTGACGAGAAAAATCTTTCACACCATCATAAACCTTGTCTCGATATTGCTTATCGGTAAATTTGGTTCTACCTAATCCAATAATCGAAAATTGGTCAGGCATATGATTATCCAAATACAAATTATATAAAGCTGGGACTAATTTTCGCTTTGTTAAATCACCACTACCTCCAAAAATAAAGAGAATAGTTGGCTCTGGTTTGATGATGTTATTCATATTTTAGAAGGTAATAGTTTTTAATAAAATGGTTTATGTATTGCGAAGTACCTACACCCAATCATAATGAAAAGTCCCGTCTTTATCGAGTCTTTCGAAGGTATGCGACCCAAAATTATCGCGCTGTGCTTGTACTAAATTCATTGGTAATCTTGCACTACGATAACTATCAAAATACGACAAACTTGCCATCAGACAAGGAACAGGAATTCCCGCTTTAACTGCTTCTCCAATAACCGTTCGCGTATCTTTTTGCGTTTTGTTGACCACCTTAGCAATTCGCTCATCCACTAACAAATTTGGCAATTGCGCATCTTTTTTATAAGCTCTTCTAAAATCTTCTAATAATTTTGACCGTACAATACAACCACCTCTCCAAATTCGAGCAACACCTTCAAAATCTAAATTAAACCCATATTCCTCAGAGCCACTTTTCATCATTGCCATCCCTTGTGCATAAGACATGATAAAAGAAAATAAGGTCGCATTTTTCAATCTTCTGACCATTGTTTTCTGGTCTTTCTTAATAGGCGCATCAGGTCCTTTTAAAATCTCAGATGCCGCTACTCGTTCTTTTTTGAAAGCAGAAACCACTCTAGCAATAACAGCCAAATCAATAGTAGGCACCGCAGCCCCTAAATCCAATGCTTCTTGGGAGGTCCACTTTCCAGTTCCTTTCTGCTTCCCTTTATCCATAATCATATCAATCAAATCTCCTTTTCCTAAATTATCCTTGGCTGCAAATATTTCAGCTGTAATTTCAACCAAAAAGGAGCGCAATTCTTTATTATTCCAATCTTCAAAAGCGGCATGAATGGCTGAATTCTCCATACCCAATCCGCGACGCATGACATCATATGCTTCTGCCAATAATTGCATCATCCCGTATTCAATCCCATTATGCACCATTTTGACGAAGTGCCCTACTCCACCTTCTCCTAAATAGGTCACACAAGGTTGCTTTCCTACTTTAGCAGCAACTGCTTCCATTATGGGTTTTACTTTATTATATGCTGTTCGATTACCTCCAGGCATCATACTGGGGCCTCTTCTAGCACCTTCTGCTCCACCCGACACCCCTATGCCTAAAAAGTGAATACCTTTTTCGATTAATTCTTTTTGTCGACGCATGGTATCTTTAAAATAAGAATTACCACCATCCATAATAATATCTCCTTTCTCTAAATGCGGTACTAAATCCGCAATCACATAATCTACAATCTTACCCGCAGGAACCAATAAAAATACCCGACGTGGTTTTTCTAATACGGACACAAATTCTTCAACCGTTTTAGCGCCATAAATATCTTCACTTTCCTTTGCCATGACATCCACTTTGGCGGTATCTTTATCATAGCCAGCCACATCATAGCCATTATCTACCATATTCATCAATAGGTTCTTTCCCATTGTACCTAAACCAATTAAACCGAGGTCGAATTTATTAGTACTCATTTAATAAAGTTGTAATAGATTAATAAAAGTTTTTGGCAATCTCCACCAAAGTTCCATTCCTTAGGATACTGAAAATTCATTTCTTTGGTTCAAAATGCAAATGACAAAGAAATAATAAATTGTGGAAACTACCTATACGAGCAGCAGATAAAGATGGAATTGAGGATAGGATTTATAAAATAATAGAGAGTAGGTATAGCCTAAAATGATTTAAGTCGGCAAGTCTTAGGTTTTTAAAGTGCAAGTTCAAGGATTGAGTTCAAGGATTAAGTTCAAATTCAAGTTTCAAATTTCAAGTTCAAAGCGTTAACCCATTGTTTTGCATTTGCACTTATTTTTTTTATAAAAAAAGGAACGTATTAGGCCTAGGATGAATCTAATACGCTCCCCAAACTACTTACTAAATTACTTATAGCTTTCCACTATAAATCGTTTAGTAACTAGCCTTGTGTTTTTATTTAATTCAAGTTGGGAAAAACCTATCACAAAATTCGACAAAAGCTTAGCGCATTTTTAGGACTATTCTCGCAAAAACTAGGATTTTTCCCGCATTTTCAACAATCTTGGGAAGATCAAAAGCCACTTTCGGAAAGTATTAGGGTCCTTAAGGAAAAACTAGGCAAAGATTAGGCGTACTTAAATAATCTAGAAACTTTACTTTTATTATATTTGTCTTGAACCTCTGTGAGAAATGAAAAATAAAACAATAAAACAATAAAATATGACCAGCCCCAATACTAAAATACGTTACCAACTAAAGGCTGCTATCCTTTTTATAGGCATCTGGCTAATGCTATCTATTACCTCAACAGTCAGTTTCGCTCAAGAAACGACTCCGATAGAAGTTGGGCCTACCCTGTTCAAAAACTTCCAAAGAACGGATATTTTAAAAATGACCATCAAGACCAACACCAAACAATTGGTCGCAAAAAAATACAAAGAAGACTGGCAACCATTGAGTATGAGCTTTGATAATAAAGCGGGAGAACCTGTAGAATGGACCGCAAAAACAAGAGCCAGAGGGAATATCCGAAAGCAAGTTTGCTATTACCCCCCTTTAAAAATTAAGTTTAAGAAAAAATGGTTGGTCGCTAATGAAATGGACTCTAGTTTTAATGATTTAAAATTAGTAGTCGGCTGTAAAAAAGGAGATTTTTATGGCGAATTAGTGCTCAAGGAATACCTTATTTATCAATTATACGAAGCGTTGACAGGCATTAGCTTTAGAACCCAATTGGCAGAAATTGAATTCATCGACACAGAAAATAATTGGAAACCTTTCACGACTTATGCATTTTTCATAGAAAATCAGGATGAAATGGCCACTCGATTAAATGCTAGGTGTGCCAAACCAAAAAGACTTCGCTCCAAATACATTTATGCCGAGCAATTGGATAAAATGAATTTATTCCAATATATGGTTGGCAATACAGATTGGTCTGCTATCGGCAGTCATAATGTCCGGTTAATTAAGTGCAATGATTATCCATTGCCTTTACCCATCGCTTATGACTTTGATTATGCAGGCTTGGTTAATGCGCCTTATGCAGTGCATGGGAAAGGAATTGAATTAGAACATATCACCCAAAGATTATTTTTAGGTGTATGTCGGGAAGCAGGAGAATTAGAAAAACAAATTCCACTTTTTATAGAAAAGAAAGCTACTTTTTATAAAATCATCCAAGATTTTCCCTACTTAAATAAAAAAGAGAAAAAGGAAATGATTAACTATTTAGATGATTTTTATAAAATCTTGAATAATCCTAAATCCTTTAAGCGAAATATTACAAGTTTGTGCCGTGAAGGAGGACGGTGATGGTTTTTTAGTGGTGAGTGGTAAGTGGTGAGTGGGCATTAAGAATAAAATCCGTGTAGAGGTGTTTTCTACACGGATTTTATTTTTTGGGGAGGCGATTAAAAGTCTAGGATAGAAATCCCTACATTAAATGGGGTCAAAGCTGGTCCTTGTCCGTCTTTGAATAGGTCATTCAAGGCTAATTGTGCGTAGACCGCAAATGGGCCAAAACCAATTCTTCCAACCATTCCATAGCGGAATTTATTAAGGTTAAAATCATCTTTAATTTTTAATTTATTGCCGTTGTCATCCTTTAGCTTTTGCTTCGCGCCTAAAAGTACCCCGCCGTATACGCCACCGCTGATATAAAAATTACGCTTACCAGTAATCGTTAACATAAGTGGTACTTCTAAGAAAGTTGTTTTCAATTTATTTTTCTTGTATTTCGTGCCATCATCCACAATGGTAAAAGGAATAGTATCTTCTGCGATTTGAAAATCATTTGAAAATTTATATTGTTTCCAAGCAATTGAAAGGCCATATTCTAGACCTACCTTATCTTTAATAATTGGTAAACGATGTCGAACAGCGTGCAAGTTAAAATTCAAAGAACCGCCATAATTTTGGTCAAAATCATCTAATTCTGCTGGTAAATTCAAAGAGTTGTCGTGCAAATAAGTACTAAACCCAATATCCATTAAGCCTACTCGAAAACCATCCCAATTATCATCATCCCAGTTATTTCCAAAATGAATCCCCCAATTATGGTAACGAGTTGGTGTTTTTTTCCAGCGTCTTTCAAAGTCTTCATCTTTGTCTAAGTCTTTACTGGTTCTTGAAGTTTGGTCTTGATTTTCGTTCTGATTTTGGTTCTGATTTTGAGCAACCAAGGTAGTTGTCAAAAAGGCAAATAGTCCTAAAAATAAAAGCCTGGTGAAATTATTTTTTTTAACAGTCATGTCGGTTGATTTTAAATAGCAAAGGGCATGGGGCGAAGGGCAGAGGGTAAAATATCTATTGCCGAAAACTCTTTAGGATTAAAAAAGATTTTAAATTGTTCAACCCATTTTACTTTGCTAATAAGTTATGTTAATTAAAGATATAGGTGTTACTAAATCGAATAGTTCCTATTCGGTTTAAATGGTAAAATATGGTAATAAAAAATCGGGAATTATTGCCCTGCGTTTTCCTCTTTGTAGTAAGTCGGAATAAGTGCTTCTTTTAATTGGGTTACAGGAAATCTTCCCAAGAAGTCTTTAATACTACGCTTCTTTTTTTGAATGGTCATTCCTGCCATTTTTTCTACCGGAACATCCACCATTAAAGCATTGTCCAAATTATTTGAATTATCGATAGTACGCGTTCGATTTACAAAAGCAGGTTGAAGCTTCTCTATTGGAGATAGTATAACTGCTTCTTTTTTAGCAACTACTTCTTGCACCGCAATAGGTTTAATCAATTCATTTTCAGCATTTTGTAATTTTACAGCAACTATATTTAATGGTTCTGTTGGTGAAATTTCCTTTAAGTTTTCTTTTTCAATCGGCCTTTTTACCGTTTTAATAATTGTCGACTGTACAGTTGATTTCGGAACAAATTTAGCTACCGTTTTTTCCAACTTCGCTTCTTCAAAAACTGGCGATTCTACTGCGGCATCAACAACAGTTGCTGCATCTTTTTCAGCATCTACAACGATCGTATTACCACTACCAGTGCCCTTCTCCCCACTCACGACCACCACACTATCTCCTTGCTTCACGCCTGCTTGATAGCCAGAAAAATAGGTCATCAATAAAAGTGCTACACTAGCTGCTGCCATCAATGGTCGAACCCACTTCTTGTTTAACCAAACAACTTTTTCTTCTTTTAGTAAAGTTGATTTAGCCTCAAAAACTATTGAGGTATCAGGTTCTAAATAAACCACTTCCATCATACCAGACAAATCCGCTTCAATAGCTGGATGCGTTGCTAAAAAGCGCTCCATCTCTTCCGTCAGTTCTACAGACAGCGTCCCTTCTAAATAATCTAGGGCAAAAGCTTCGTAATTGAATTTATTAATGGTCATTTTTATGGCTTAGGGCGGAGAGCTTAGGGCGAAGGGCGTTGCAGGATTCCCCTACGCCCTAAGCACTCCGCTATTATATAGCTTTGTTTAATCGATTGATAGCTTGCTGCAATTTTTTACGTCCTCTAAACAGGTAAACTTTTACTTGGGAAATAGATAATTCAGAAATTTGCGCCATCTCTTCATAAGTGTATCCTTCATAATCTCTTAATAAGATTAAAGATTTTTGAATATCACTTAATTCCGCTAATCCTTTATTTATTAACTCTTTAGTTTCTAGTTGTGCTTGAAAATCTCTTTCGAATCTCTCAGGTGCGTTTTCATAATTGCCAACAAACTTTTGTTTTCTCGTCAGGTCTATCATATCGTGATAAGCAATCGTAAAAGCATAAGACTTCGCCTTGGCTGCAGTCACTTTCTCTTTATTCTTCCATAACTTTTCAAAAGTATTCTGTACAATATCATGCGCATCCGCTCGATTGGCTATTTGCTTTAGCACAAATCGAAATATGCCATCGGCATGTTCTTTTACGCATTGATTGTATTCGTTAGTTGTCACGTCGTTGGTTGTCTTTTGAGTAGAAACTAAAAATAGCTATTTCTATTTTATATTTCCTGTTTTGTCGGGTGATTTCTTATTAATCTAGGATGTAAATAATACATTTTTGATTAATTTGGTGGTAAGACGCTTGAGGCCAATGAAAAGTTACAGGGGGTAAAAAAATAAATTATTTTTTCATTGAAAATCTAGTTATTTTTCCATCTAACTCCCTGTCTTTAAATGAGTTATATTAAATTTTACTTTATCGTAAAAAATCATAAATCATAAATCATAAATCATAAATCATAAATTAGGGGTGTTAAGAGAAATAATTTTTAAAGAATTTTTTGGCGATAATTATCGATATTACCGAGAATCCTGTAGGGGCAATGCCTTGTGCTTGCCCAATTTTAACCGAAAATATTCTTAGACTCGGGCAACCACAAG
>CALJVJ010000048.1 GCA_937974625.1 uncultured Saprospiraceae bacterium | reverse complement strand
TAGCCGCCTCTGCTCGCCACTCCTTAAATTGATTAATCAGTCCATTCGTACTACCATCATGTCCCTCTATCGGCGTAGCGTCTGTTAGTTCAGGCAGAATCTGCTTGGCCAATAATTTTCCTAATTGTACGCCCCATTGGTCAAAACTGAAAATATTCCAAATCACACCTTGTACAAAAATCTTATGCTCATACATTGCTATCAAACGCCCTAAACTTTGTGGCGTAATTTTTTTAATTAAAATAGAATTGGTCGGTCGATTTCCTTCAAATACTTTGAAAGGGGCTAATTCCATGATTTCCTCGGCAGATTTGCCTGATTTTTCTAAATCTGCTACGACTGTTTCCATATCCATCCCCATCATCAATGCTTCTGTTTGAGCAAAAAAGTTGGAGAGTAGAATATTATGATGGTCGCCTTTTGGATTATGACTAACCACAGGGGCTATAAAATCACAAGGAATTAGTTTTGTTCCTTGGTGAATTAGTTGATAAAATGCGTGTTGACCATTAGTGCCCGGCTCACCCCAAAGAATGGGTCCTGTCTGGTAAGTTACTTTTTCTCCACTTCTATCTAAATACTTCCCATTACTTTCCATATTTACTTGCTGGAAATGTGCAGCAAATCGGTGTAAATATTGGTCGTAGGGTAAAATCGCTTCGGTTTCGGACTCAAAGAAGTTATTATACCAAATACCTATTAATGCCAATAATACCGGGATGTTCTCTTCGTAAGGAGCAGTTTTAAAGTGATTATCCATGGAATGCAAACCTTCTAATAATCCTTCAAAGTTTTTATACCCTATCGTACAAGCAATGGATAAACCTATCGCGGAGGACAAAGAATACCGTCCACCTACCCAATCCCAGAAAGCAAATATATTTTCTTCAGCGATACCGAATTCGGTAACTGCTTCGATGTTAGTGGAGACCGCCACAAAATGCTCTGCCACAGCGTTTTCATTTACCGCATACTCTAAGAACCAGTCTCGGGCAGACCTTGCATTGGTCATTGTTTCTTGCGTCGTAAAAGACTTGGAAGCTATGATAAATAAAGTCGTTTCTTGAGATAATTCTTTTAATGTCTCTGAAATATGGGTACCGTCTACATTGGAGACATAATGTACTTTGATTTCTGGATGCCAATAGGGTTTTAGTGCCTCTGTTGTCATCACCAAGCCTAAATCTGACCCTCCGATTCCAATATTTACAACATCTGTGATTCTATTACCTGTGTATCCCCTCATTCTTCCGGATAATAAATCAGCGGTAAAACTTTTAATTTGATTTAAAACACTCTTTACTTTAGGCATTATGTTTTCTCCGTCTACTTCAATTGCTTCTTCTGATTGATTCCGTAATGCTACATGTAATACCGCTCGATTCTCCGTTTCATTGATGATTTGACCACTGTACATTTGCTCAATAGCATCTGCTAAATCAACTTCTTTTGCTAGTTTTAATAATAAATCTAGTGTTTCTTTGGTCATTCTATTTTTAGAATAATCCACTAGAATATCTTCGAAAGTCGTAGAAAACTTAGAAAATCGGTCATTATCTTGTGCAAACAAGTCCTTCATTTGCACATTTTCCATTTCTTGAAAATGAGCCGTCAAGGCTTTCCACGCTGCTGTATCGGTTGGATTGATTCTTTTTAACATGTTATTTTTCGTGACTAGTCGGTCATTGGTGATTGTAGTAAAACAAACCACTTAACCATTCTTATTTTTAATATTTTCTATATTAACGGGAAATAAGTATAGAATACTGCAACAAAAATCGTTTTTTTGCGCAATCTATGACTGTATTCTATAATATCTCTAATTTTGGCTCACTATTCAAGAAGCTAACAACAGGTTAATGAGAGGTTAAGCACTAACTTACTCATTTACAAGATGTTTATCTTTTCTTACATTTGTGGTGGATTTGGCAAGGCAGGTATTATTTGATGTTGCAAAGAAAGGTAAAACTAATAATAAATGTAAGGTCTTACTTTTAATTTTATATTAAATTAATTGTTTGAGATACCCCAATAATATTTTTATGGAAGGTTGACTAGTTAGCAACTATTGACTACTGACCAGTAACTAATTACTATAGTAAAACATGAAATCACTTAAAAAACCCGAAACGCTAGCAGGATGGCTTGTTTTTTTAATCTCGTTCGTTGTTTATGCAATGACCGTCGAAAGAACAGGTAGTCTATGGGATTGTGGAGAATTTATTACAGGTGCTTATAAATTAGAAGTGGTTCACCCACCTGGTGCACCTTTATTTATGATTGTTGGAAGAATGTTTACGTTTATAGCGGAAATATTTTCTAGTGATCCTGCCGATATTGCTTTTTCTGTCAACTTGATGTCTGGTATGGTGTCGGCTTTTGCAGCCATGTTTGTCTGCTGGTCAACGATTACCTTAGGTAAGTTAGCATTATTAGGAAGAGATGAACAACCCAATGCCGCTGATTCTTATGCTTTAGCAGGTTCCGGTTTAGTAGCTGGATTAGCTTCTGCTTTTTGTATTTCTATTTGGTTTTCAGCAGTGGAAGGCGAGGTATATGCTATGTCTACCATGTTTACGGCTATGACACTTTGGGCGGTTGTGAAATGGTATGGATTGCCTGATGAGCCAGATTCTGACCGTTGGCTGGTCTTTGCTGTTTTTGCAGCAGGTTTGTCCGCGGGGGTTCACTTGTTGAGTTTATTGACTTTTCCTGCATTGGCTCTATTTTACTATTTCAAAAAATATAAGAACACCAATTTATTGGGGATGGCAATTGCCGCTGTGATAGGACTTGTTTTTATTGTTTTTATACAGTCAGTCATTATATCGGGTATTCCACAACTTTGGGCATTAATGGAAAGATTTGCCGTTAATAGTTTAGGTTTGCCGTTCCATAGTGGATTGTTATTTGTGTTGATGATAATTGGTGGGTTAATTTATGCGGGGTTAAAATATGCGCATAAAAACCAAAATGGCTTGGCTCAGAAGCTGATTGTGGCTATGAGCTTAGTAGTTATCGGGTTTTCTATTTTTGGGGTAATTGTTATCCGAGCGGATGCAAACACGCCAATCAATATGAATAATCCGGATGATGCCATGAGGTTATTACCTTATTTGAATCGGGAACAATATGGGGAAAGAGAATTATTGCGTGGACCTAATTTCACCGCTTCTCCATTAAGGGTAGAAGAAGAAGACCGTTTTGGTAGGGTTGGAGATGGATATGAAATTGTAGATAAAAAAATCTCTTATGTTTATGCAGATAAGGATAAAGTGCTGTTTCCTAGAATGAGTGATGGAAGTCAAGGTAGACCGAATCTTTATAGACAGTGGATTGATAAAAAAACAGGAGAACCGACCTTTGCCGATAATATGAAGTTCATGTTCTCTTATCAATTTGGCTGGATGTACTTCCGCTATTTTATGTGGAATTTTGCGGGCAAACAAAATGCTGAGCAAGGCTACTACTCTTGGAACAAAAAGAGTGGAAACTGGATGTCTGGTATTACCCCACTAGATGAAGCTCGATTGCATAATATGAGTGAACTGCCAACTGCGATGGCAAAGCATCAAGGGAAAAATAAATACTACCTCTTACCATTACTTTTTGGTTTATTAGGCCTTTTCTTCCATGCTAAGAAAAGAGGAAAAGATTTTATGGGACTTTTGGCTTTATTTATCATAACAGGCTTAGGTATTATTGTTTACTCCAATCAGCCACCAAATGAACCTAGGGAACGGGATTATGTACTTGTCGGTTCCTTCTTTACATTTGCTATGTGGATTGGAATGGCTGTCTTAGCTTTATATGAAATGTATCAACAAAGAGCGAAAGATCGTAATTTACCTTTAGGTGCTTTAGCTGCTACGGCAGTTGTTTTAATTGCTCCATTTTTGATGGGTTTTCAAAACTTCGATGATATGAGTCGAAGACACCACACAGGCGCTAGAGATTATGCCAATAATTTCCTGCAATCTTGTGATGAAAATGCTATAATTTTCACGTATGGTGATAATGACACTTATCCGCTTTGGTATGCACAAGAAGTGGAAAACATCCGTAGAGATGTACGGGTAGTTAATTTAAGTTTGATTGCGGTTGATTGGTATATCAATCAATTGAATAGAAAAGTGAATGATTCTCCGCCAATAAAAATTTCTCTGACACCAGAAAAAATTCGAGGATATAAACGAAATCAAGTTTTTGTGGACCCTTATAAAAATGGTCCAAGAATGAATATTCAAGATGCGATTAACTTTGTTGGTGAGGACCATCCTGTTCCTGTGAGCAGTGGCCGTACGTTAGAAAGTTATCTGCCAACTGCTAAATTGTCTATTCCTGTTAATCGTAATTTAGTACAACAAAATGGTATCGTCAAAGACATGCAAAATGTAGTAGATGCGATTCCATTTGATTTAAATAAGAGTTATGTTTTAAAGGGTGATTTGGCAGTGATGGATATTATTGCTAATAATGCTTGGGAACGCCCGATTTACTTCGCGGTAACGGTTCGACAAGAGTCTCTCTTAGGCTTAGATGACTATTTACAGATGGAAGGACTAGGCTTGAAGTTGATTCCTGTAAAGGCAGGAAAAGACCCATTGGTTCCAGGCGTTTTAGGAAAGGGTAGAGTAGATGCCGACAAAGTGTATGATAATGTAATGAATAAGTTCATGTGGGGTAACTTTGATAAGTATGAGCTATTTGTAGATAAAAGTTATGCGCCAAGTGTACAGAGTCACCGTTATATGATGTTAAGAGCGATTCAAGAATTTATTCGTAGAGGCGAAAATGCGAAAGCTATCGAATTATGTGATAAATATTTTGAAGCTTTTCCAAATATGAACTTTGCTTACGATTATAATTCTTATTACTTCATTCAGTCTTATATGACAGCGGGCGCACCTGAAAAGGCAAAAGAGCATGCCCTAATCTTAGCACAAGAATCTGCGGAACATCTAAATTTTTACCAATCTTTAGACCCTAATGATTTGGCTGCAGGTTTTGCAAGTGACCAACGTTTGGCAACTAATGCAAAGACAAGCTTAGAAACAATGGCAAAACAATTGGGAGACCAAGCGTTTACAGATAAAATCAATCAGATTTTTGTGAATGCAGGGAAACCGGTGTTGGATTAAATGTGGTATTGGAAGCAATTGGGGGTTATTAAAAGTTATTTTTAGTAGGTAAAAGCTTATCGAGTTTTGTACTTATCGACAGATTACCCAAAATAACTGCTAATAACATGAAGTAATAACTATAATAACTGCTACTCCCCCTTGTACCGAATACTATTTTTATAGTATATTTGTCATGCAATTGATACTGATTTTTTTCGTTCAATTGTTTACAAGTCGAATTTACATCTTAGAAAAGATATATAAACCTAGTAGGGCTTAAGTGCGCTACTAGGTTTACCTTTATTAATAACATAGATTAGCGTGTTGAAAACAGATAAAAGAGACGACCAAATTATAGCCTACGGTCTCTAATCTCTGCGCTCTAATCTTTATTCTAAAAATAATTTTATGGAAGCCTTAGACCAATATTATGTCGATAAGCTAAACGAAATTGCAGAGGAAGTACAAGCTTCTGATGAGCTAGCGAAATATTTAGAAGAAGAAGAGGAATCGGATTATAAGTTGATGCAAGAAATGTTTGAGCCAAAAATTGGGGCTATTTATGAATCTGTTTCTGCGTATTACCCTTTGCAACTAATTGCTTTGGAAAAATACCTGTTGGACGAGCGTTTTGAAGGATTGTATTTACCTAAAATTATTGGTTTTACAGTGCTGAGAGGAGAAATTAATGACCAGCACAAATACATTTTACCGCAAGACCACTTTAAAGATGTCTTAATGGCTATTTGTAATTCTGCCAATTTTGATATAATCCGTCAACGGATTGGACAGAGTGTGCAAATGGGATTTGCTTTAAGTAGTGATATTTGGATTACCAACCTATTGAATGAGGTAACGAATAAAAAAATCAATTACTTTTTGCGTAGTATGAGAAAGGATGATTACCGTATCCTAAAGGAAAGAATTGCAGGTTATAATAGATATAAGCGACAGTTTAGAGATGCTAAATATCTGTCAGCAGTCTTTCCTACGAATATATCTGAATTGAAAATCTTGTATACTTCTCTAAAGAAATTTTTATTACACCGATTAGAATTAGGGGCCAATAATGAAAGTTTGATTGCTCCTATCGCTGCTTTTATTAGTAATGAAGATTTTCAAAAGACAGATGAAATTATTGAAATCCTTTGTTTGTATAGTAATTTTTGGACGCTGGACAAAGATTACATGGCTCACTTAAATGGCGTATTCAATAAAGTAAGAACTGAAATTCCTGATTTTTCTGAGAAGTTTTTGACTTTTCTAATGTTTCTACAAAATTCTACTTTAAATGTAGATGCGGAAGCGGAAAATAGAGTGTCTTCGATTGTTGATAGAGGTATTAAAGATGAATTGACGGAGTATTATGATTTAGTTGAAACGATTCACTCTAAAGGTTATTTAGAAGAAGCTACGATTGAGGAAGTTCATACTTTCTATAATGCTCACGAAGGACGGTCTTTAATCAACGAATGTGTTAGAAAAGTGATTTTTGGTTACTACACTCGTTTAATTACCAATTTAGAGGATAGAGATTATAATGAGCTAATTAATTTAGCTAGAAAGAGCTATCCTGTTTACATGAAGATTTTTGGTAATCAGCAATTTGTGCAAGATGTAGAGGATACTAGCATGGTGTATATCAAGCGAATCTTAAAGAAGTATACCGATAAGAGAGGAAAAGATTATCAAGATATTAAGAAATTCGTTGCTTCTACTTTTGTAGAATTAGGATTTATGAAAGAAAAAGAAGTAGTCGAATTATTCAAGACTAGAAGAAAAAAGAAAAAACCTATGCCTAAACCAAAGGAGGTTTTTTAATATAGTGGTTAGTGATGAGTGGTGAATAAAATGGCTTACAGGGTTTGATGCTTGTAAGCCATTTTTTTGACCTACAAAAATCCTGTCATCTTGTAGACACAAAAAAAAAGCCGTACAAGTTAATGTACGGCTTTTTTCAACAAATTATAATCCCATGAACATATCCAAAATTAATTCTTTAGTTTTCTATTTGGTATTTATATTAAAAGTAAAATTTTTATCTAGTTGAGTAATTTTAGTTCCCGTCAAATCTGTCTTTCAAAGTATGAATGTTAGCAAGGCATTCTAAATCCCACTAAAGAGTGCCTTGCCAAATTCAAATCCCCTGAACATATCCTAAAATTATTAGCTAATCTTTTATTAGCTTTTGCGTTAATTACTTAACACACTACAAAGATATAGGCAAAGCAAGGTTATTTAAAGTACAAAAATAGGCTTTTGTGAAAACTTAATTATTAATTATTTGATTATCAACATATTAATTCAATAATTAAATATCTTTTTGTGAAAATAAATCATTTTTAAACCTTGATTTTCTGTCAAATTTCCTACAAAAAAGTAGTAAACTTTAACACTTCTGCGCTTGCTTCTCTCTT
>CALJVJ010000047.1 GCA_937974625.1 uncultured Saprospiraceae bacterium | reverse complement strand
CCTGGGTATCCTTGTAGAGTCAGTCTAAGTGATGCTAAAATCGGAGAGGAAGTCATCTTATTTCCCTATACCCATCATAAAGTAACTTCTCCTTATCAAGCTACAGGTCCTATTTTTGTCCGAAAAAATGCTCAGACTGCTTTACCAAACGTAAATGAAATTCCTACCTTCTTAAATCATCGACTCTTATCTCTTCGAGTTTATGACGCCACCGCTATGATGATTGACGCTCATACAGTGGAAGGTGTTGTTTTAAAAAAGACAATTGATGAAATTTTTAAAAATCAATTGGCTGTTTACATCCATATTCATAATGCAGGGCCAGGCTGTTATAATTGCCAAGTTGATAGGGTTGATTAGCGCAGGGCTGAGGGCGTAGGGCAATGGGTTAACCTATAACTAGTTGGATTTTTTTGGATTTAAGGAGAAAATTTTGTTTACCAATTTCTCCCCCCACTCCCTCTGCCCTCTGCAAAATAACCATTATTTAGGTTTAGTAAAAATGAAATTTGATTACCTTTACTTTTTTCAAACCTTCAACATCCTAGAAATGTCTCGCTTCTTTACACTTTCCCTCGTATTCCTAATCTTCTTCAGTTGTACTGATTCGCAAGTAACTACTGATAACTCTACTAAAAAACTTGCTCCACCGAATATTCTCTTCATCATGTCAGATGACCATGCGGAGCAAGCGATTAGTGCTTATGGCAGTAAAATGATTGAGACGCCGCATATTGACCGGATTGCCAAAGAAGGGATTTTATTCAAAAATAGCTTTGTCACTAATTCGATTTGTGCGCCAAGTAGAGCTGTTTTATTGACAGGAAAATATAGCCACTTGAATGGTTTAAGAGATAATCGAGACCAATTCGATGGCAGCCAACAAACCTTTCCAAAACTGTTACAAAAGGCTGGTTATCAAACTTCTGTGATTGGAAAATGGCATTTAAAAACCCATCCAACGGGGTTTGACTATTGGAATATCTTGATTAACCAAGGCCATTATTATAATCCTGAAATGGTGGAAATGGGTAAAGATGGAGGTACTGCCGATACTTCTATTACGACAGGTTATACATCTGATGTCATTACAGATATTGCTTTAAACACTTTAGAAAACAGGGATAAAGCTAAGCCATTTTGCATGCTCTATCACCACAAAGCACCACATCGGAATTGGATGCCACATCCAAGGGATTTTGGAAAATATAAAAATATCCCTATGCCTGATAACTTTTGGGATGATTATAAAACTAGGTCTACCGCAGCTAGTACACAAGACATGCATGTGAAGGATATGTTCCTTTCATTGGATATGAAATTGATGCCCGAAGATTATGAAGGCATTCCTGTTGGAACTGGTGGTGGTGGCGGAAAATTTGACCCGACTAATAATTGGGTAAAGAATAATTACGGGAGAATGACCGATGAACAAAAAGAAGCATGGAATGCTTATTATGACCCTATACGGAAAAAATTTAGAGATAATCCTTTGAGTGGGAAGGAATTAGTAGAATGGAAATATCAGCGGTATATGGAGGATTATCTGGGTTCTGTCAAAGCAGTGGATGATAATATTGGTAGAGTTTTAAAATATTTGGATGATAATGGTTTAGCTGAAAATACTTTGGTGATTTATACCTCTGACCAAGGTTTTTATTTAGGGGAACATGGCTGGTACGACAAACGATTTATGTATGAAGAATCAATGGGCATGCCTTTAGTCGCTCGATTTCCAAAAGCCATTCCTGCAGGACAAGTCAATGAGGATTTAGTGATGAATCTGGATTTTGCACCTACCTTTTTAGATTATGCTGGGGTGACTATTCCTGCTGGTTTTCAAGGTACTTCTTTACGACCAATACTTGCTGGAAAAACGCCTGATAACTGGCGTAAATCTGTTTATTATGAATACTTTGAATATCCACATGGTTGGCACTCGGTCAAACAACATTATGGCGTCCGAACGGACCGTTATAAATTGATTCACTTCTATAATGATATTGATGCTTGGGAATTATATGATTTGGAAGCCGACCCAAAAGAAATGAATAATTTAATCAATAATGAGCAGTATCAGACAACAGTCGAGGAATTGAAACTTGAACTGAAAAGATTGAGAAAAGAGTTGAAGGTTAGCTAAGAAATAGACAAAAAAAATAAGGCAGCTGTATAAACAACTGCCTTATTTTTTATAATATCAATTACTAATCTTATAATAAAGATTGCAATTTCATAGCAACGCTCATATCTCCATCCACTTTAATCTTGCCACTCATAAACGCCATCATTGGATTTAAATCACCTGATGTCAAAGCTAAAAAATCATCTTTATCAACACTAATGGTACAGTCTGCATCTTTATCTTCTGCAGTAACAGCGTTGCCATTATTACCGTCGATGTAAATACATTCACCGCCCATGTTAAATTTTAAAGTATTTCCGATTGGCGCTACACCTGCAGCTTTTTTTGCCATTTCGCTTACGATAAGAGAAATATCCATTTTTACTTACTTTTTAAAAGAAGTCAGAAGTCAGAACATTCCGATAAACCTGCACAACTGCGTCATGCGGGCAGGTCGGAATTGTCAGAAGTCAGACTCATGAATTATAAATTAGAAGCATCTGACATCTGACAGTTATCGTAGATAAGGGTCAGACATCTGGCTTCTCTTTTAAGACTTTATGCGACCTTTTCGGTCACTTTTTCTGCTACCTTTTCCGCAGCTGGTTTGACAGGATTTGACACCACACTATTTTCATCTGCGCCTAACCTTTTCAAGACAATATTAGCATACTTAGTTGGCAGTAACCGAACTAAGCGGTCAATGAACCGAGCATCCGAGCCAATCAATAATCTAGGCTTTGCCTTTTGAATAGATTGGATGATTTGCGCAGCGGCATCAGCTGCGGTAGTTCCATCTTTTCCTTCATTATCAAAAGTTTTCGCCATTTCTGTTTTTTCTGCTTCGGTAACAGTACCTGGCTTATGCTCTACATTCCTAACAATATTGGTAAAAATACGGCCAGGGTGAATCGATAAGGTTCTTACTTTAGATTCTTGAGCTGCTAATTCCATTCTTAAAGCTTCTGTGAAGCCTTTGACTGCAAATTTAGCTGCACAATAAGGTCCTTGGGTAGGAAATCCCATAATTCCAAAAATGCTTGACGTATTCGCAACGACCGCCTCTGGACGAGTCTGTAGATGTGGCAAATAGGCTTTTGTGCCATAAATGACCCCCCACATATTGATATTAATCAACTTTTCAAACTCATCATAAGGGACATCTTCAATATTATAACTTGGTAAGGCAATCCCTGCATTATTAATTACAATATCTACTTGTCCAAAAGTATTCAAAACCTCGTCTTTAAAAGCATAGACCGCCTCCCGATTAGCGACGTCATATCGTTTGGCAATACCTGTACCGCCATTTTTTTTGACAATTGCTAAGGTGGCTTCTAAATTTTCACCATTCCAATCATTCAAAGCGACTTTCGCCCCTTTTGCTGCTAATTGGATGGCTAATTCTTTGCCCATTCCTGAGCCTGCGCCCGTGATGACGGCTACTTTTCCGTTGAGGTTTTTCATATTTTTAGATTTTAGAAGTCAGAAGTCAGACCATCCCGATAAATCGGGATTGTCAGACCGCTACGCTGTCAGATGGCTTATCGATAAATTCGCAAATTTCCGAATCCTATTTGACTGCTGACAACGAAGTGGTCTGACTTCTCACTTCTTAAAAAAATTAATATCCTAATTTATTCAATACCTTTTGCAAAGTATCTTTCTTTAAATCATCTACCGTAGCTGAAATACCAATTGAGTTAGCATAAGCTACCAATTCTGGTTCTTTCATCTTTTTGATTTCAGACATGCCTAACTTAGCTGATTTTGCATTGATACCAGTCTTTCCGTAGAAAGTTTTACCATCTGCTGCCATTTTACGCAAGTTAGCAGGCACTGTCCATCTTGGTCCGAAACGCTCTGTGTAGTCATCACAATCCGCAATGAATTGGTCTAACCCTACATAGTCGATATAAGAAATCGCTCCACCTGTATAAGGAGGGAAACCAAATCCTAATAAAGACCCAACATCTCCATCTTTAGTCGCTCTTAAAACACCCTCGTCAAAACAACGGTAGGTTTCCAAAGCCATTCTGTGCAATAATCGCTTACCGATAGTTGCGGAATCTAAAGTATTGACATTTGATGGGAACATATCTTCCAATCCTGGCCATAAGGTCTTGGTTCTACCTTCGTAATCGTAGTATCCTTTGCCATTCTTCTTCCCATGACGTCCTAAATCTACTAATTTTTTCGTCAATTGGTAAACTTTTTCTGTCTCGGCATCTCTTTCTGGCATTTCTCCCATTACATGCAGGCCTAAGGTATGAGAAACTTCATCCGTTACTGCTAATGGACCAACTGGCATTCCGATATGCTTCGCCACATTTTCAATCATTATAGGTGGCACTCCTTCCATTAATAAATGAGCCCCTTCAGAAGTGTACGTTCCAAAAGTTCGAGATGTAAAGAATCCTTGCTTGTCATTTACTACAATCGGCACTTTTCTAATGGCTACTACATAATCAATAGCTGCTGCTAATGCTCTATCAGAAGTCTTTTCCCCAACGATAATTTCTACCAAAGGCATCTTATCTACTGGAGAGAAAAAGTGGATTCCGATAAAATTTTCAGGCCTTTCAGAAGCCTCTGCCAACATGGTAATTGGTAAAGTCGACGTGTTAGAACCATAGATTTTATCCGCTCCTAATACCGCTTCTGTTTCTTTAGTTACTCTAGCTTTTAAGTTTCTATCTTCAAAAACTGCTTCAATCACCATATCACAACCTGCCATATCATTTGGGTCCGTCGTTGGGTGAATTCTATCTAAAATAGCTTTTGCTTTTTCTTCGGTACTTCGTCCTCTAGAAATTTTCTTCTTTAGGATACCTTCAGAGTAGGCTTTTCCTTTCTCTGCACCTTCCATCTTCACATCTTTTAGCATTACCTCCATGCCTGCTACCGCAGAAACATAAGCAATACCTGCGCCCATCATACCAGCACCTAGCATTCCTAATTTCTTGATTTCGTATTTATCATGACCTTTAGGCTTCATCTTTCCTTTCTTCGCCTCATTGATGGCAAAAAATCCTGTTCGGATTAAATTTTGCGCTTCTTTTGAGTAGAATGCTCGGATAAATTGACTTGCTTCTACCTCGATGGCTCTATCGATTGGCATTTGCAAACCTTTATAAATAACGGTCATGGCATACTTAGCAGCAGGATAATTACCTCCTGTTTGCTTTCTTACGTTACCTATTCCACCCATTAAGGTTTGTACGCCTCCTGGAGACATCACGCCACCACCTGGAATTCTATATTTCTTATCGTCCCAAGGTTGGACGGCACTACCACCTTCTAAGATGTATTTTTTAGCATCCGCTAAAGCAGTTTCAGGAGCATCCACTACGGCATGAATCAATCCAGCTTTCATTGCCTTTTCAGGATTGACTTGCTGTGATTGCAAAATAGCCATCATCGACCCTTGCATCCCCATTAAATAAGGTGCTTTTGAGTTACCCATTCCGCCGGGTAATAAACCTAATTGTACTTCAGGAAAACCAATTTTTGTTCTTTTGTTGCTTACCGCAATTCTATGGTGACAAGTCAAAGCTAATTCTAATCCACCCCCTAAAGCGTTACCGTTGATAACAGCTACGAATGGCTTTCCTCCTTTTTCAAATTCTCGTAATTGGCGATTTTGACCTAAAACAACATCATACATTGCTTTTTTGTCTTCTGGCGGATTTGATAACTTTCGTAAATCAGCTCCAGCCATAAAGTCTCTATGAGAAGACATTAAAATTACTCCTTTGACAGAGTCATCTGCAATAGCCATCTTAGCTACCTCATTATAAGGTCCGAAGAAGTCTTCGCTAAATAGATTGGTGGGGTGGTTCTTCATGTGAATGTTCACAATCGCTACACCATCGTCCCCTACCGAATATTCTAATATATCGTTTTTGATAACGGTTGACATACTTATTTTTTTTAGCTAGGCAATTACATTGAATAATGCGCTAACTTAAATAGTTGATTAGTAAAAAATTAAAATCCTAGCTGTAAATTTTTAGTTCCTATACTTTCTTGTTCTTTTTTCATTGAAAAAAAAGAACCAAAAATTCTAGTCAAAAAAAACTCCCTCCGGTCAAACAGTTTTTTGACTGCCCTCCCGCCGTGACGTTGACAACTAGATACAACAACACAATCAGGTAAAACTAAAAAGACAAAGTGAAAAATCTTCACTGAATGTAAAACATCGAACACGACCTACTAAGAAAATCCGTTTTAACCCGTCCCATCCGTTAAATCCGTGTTCCTATCCTCCTAGCAAAGCAAATTACACCCGCTCGATAATCGTGGCAATACCCATTCCGCCACCAATACATAAGGTAGCCAAACCAGTACTTAAATCACGACGCTCCAATTCATCCAACAACGTACCCGTAATCATACAGCCCGTAGCACCAAGTGGGTGACCTAAAGCAATCGCACCACCATTTACATTCGTAATTGAATGGTCAACGCCTAAATCTTCCATGAAACGCATCGCAACTGCTGCAAATGCCTCATTGATTTCGAATAAATCGATATCAGACTTGTGCATACCTGCTTTTTTTAAGGCCTTTCTAGAGGCTGGAGCTGGTCCAACTAACATGATGGTTGGGTCTGTACCAACAACGCCTACAGAACGAATCTTCGCTCTTGGCTTAATGCCCATTCTTTCTCCAATTTCTTTATTTCCAATCAATGCAATTGCTGCACCGTCTACGATAGCAGAAGAGTTTCCTGCGTGGTGTACGTGATTAATTGCTGCTACTTCTGGATATTTTTGAATCGCTACATCATCAAAACCAGCCATTTGCCCCATCATTTCGAAAGATGGCTTTAAGCTAGCTAAAGAATCCGCAGTCGTACTTGCTCTTACATTTTCATCATGACCTAAAATCAAAAAGCCATTTTCATCGGTTACATTGATTCTAGAAGCATTGAAATAACCTGCTGCTTCCGCTTCTGCTGCTCTTCTTTGAGATTCTGCTGCAAATTCGTCTACCATTCTTCTAGAATAGCCAAACTTAGAGGCAATTAAATCCGCAGAAACACCCTGTGGAATTGCATACCCTGGCATAGCTACTGCTGGGTCCATCATCATCGCACCACCATCTGCGCCCATCTTTACTCTTGACATAGACTCTACGCCACCTGCTAACATTAAATCCGTAAAACCAGACTTTACATAAGCCGATGCTTGGTTAATCGCTTCTAATCCAGAACCACAAAATCGGTTTAATGATACGCCACAAAGGTGGTCGCCATAGCCAGATTGTTGTGCTGCTGTCTTCGCAATATTTGCTCCTTGGTCCATTACTTGCGTAACACAACCACAGATAAAATCTTCGACCAACTTCGGGTCAAAATCATTTCTTTCTTTTAGTTTATCTAAAAGCGTTACTAATAGCTGAGTCGGGGTAACACCCATTAAAGCTCCTTTCTTATTGCCCTTTCCTCTTACGGTACGGACAACATCATAAATGTAGGCTTCCATGATTTATTGATTTAAAATTATTGATTATTAGAAATAGTCATTAACCAGTAACTTCCCGTTACTGGTTAATTTTTTTTTATAGTCTTATAGTTTTCAAATTATTGGAATTCGGAAGGTATTAGAGAACACCTTTTGTCTCCACAAATTACTGGATAACGGGAAGTTATCCAGTAATTACCTTCTGCGCTTCCGCAAAAACTTTTCGGTAATTGGCTATACCCTTTCGGGTTAATTTAGGATAAATCATATCCCATATTGTAAATTCTAATTGCTCTTCTTCTTCCAAAGTACAAGTCTTGTCTCGGATTTCTAACTGATTTAACCAAAAGGTCATTATCATCCATATGGCATGTGCCAAACGGTCATATTCTCCCTCTACTTTTTCTGGACGCATATTGCCAGAACCTACCGAATATTCTAAAGTACCTTTAACATACTTGATGGATTGCTCCATATATTGTCGATGCAAGGCAGCTATATTTGGATAAGTTCTTAAGATGTGAACCGTATCAACGTATAAAAATAAGTATTTTTTACCCAATCGAGTAAATAGCTTATTTTGCTTGTATATTTTATCTAAAGAAGGAATTTGTTGGACACCAGTCAAAATTTCATTTCGCTCGTTCTGCATTTTATGAAAAGCAGCCTCAATGATGATATCCTTATTTTTATAATGGTAAGCTAGATTTCCCGTACTTATACCTTGTGCTTTAGCAATGTCTCGCAAAGTAACATTGTTCACTCCTGCTTGATTGAATAATCGAATAGCGGTATTCAGTATTTTTTCTTTGGTTGTGGACAGAATTTGCTAGTATTATCAGGTTGACGAAAATATTGGTTTCTAATTTGAACGACTAAATTAGAACAAAAAGTCTAATTTTAAAAGCATAATTCGTATTTATATACTAATTTAACTAAAATCGGAAAGAAAAGTTGTTATTAGAAAGGTTTTTTAGACAAAAGATTGTGTCGCATCTCTATATTTTTCAATAATTTAATGGTGGCTAACAAAAAAATTCCCAAGCATTCATGCGAATACTTGGGTTAAACAGAATTGTAATTTGTTGGAGCATTAATTAGTTCCCAATGCTCAGGAAAATATATTCAGGTGTCTACCATTGGTAAAATTATACCAAATTGCAGACAGGGTCATGCGCAATTATTGTCTAATAATTAAAATTAGTTTGAAGATTAATTCTGTAGAGGGTAAACGTTAGTAATTGTTGGGGAATAGTAGGTTTCAGTAGTGTGGAGATGCTAAGGTTAATTAGCGTTAAGTTTTTGATAGTGCTGTGCAAAAGTATGAAATTAAATAAGAAAAAAACAAATAATCAATATTTTTTTTTCATATAAATAATTATTTTCTAAAAATCCCTTCTTTTGCTCCAGTAGCCTCCTTTATTGAACTACTTTTTTATCTTTGGGCAAAAAAATAAGCTATGCACATTAATTTAACCAGCGATACCGTTACAAAACCTACACCTCAAATGTTAAAAGCCATGATGCAAGCAGAAGTAGGTGACGATGTTTTTGGAGCTGACCCGACCGTTAACCAGTTGGAAGCAAAGGCTGCCAAAATGTTTGGTAAAGAAGCGGCTGTTTTTTGTCCTTCTGGTACAATGACCAATCAAATTGCTATCAAAGTACATACTCAACCGTTGGATGAGGTAATTTGCCACGAATATTCTCATATCTACCAATACGAATCCGCTGGTTATGCGCTAACTTCTAGTGTTTCGATGAATTTATTACAAGGGCAATACGGTAAACTATCTGCCGAAAGTATTGAAGCTGCGATTAAACCTGTTTATGATTGGCTTCCCATTTCTAAGTTGGTTGTTTTGGAGAATACGACCAATAAAGGCGGTGGTAATTATTACACCACAGCAGAAATAAAGCCCATTGCCAAATTGTGTAAAAAGAAGGGTTTAGGGCTGCATCTTGATGGTGCTAGACTATTTAATGCGTTGGTGGAAACAGGAGAAATGCCCAAACAAATCGGTAAATTATTTGATAGTATTTCCATCTGTTTATCCAAAGGACTAGGAGCACCTGTAGGTTCCTTACTTATTGGGAACAAAGAATTTATTAGACAGGCTAGACGTTTCAGGAAAGTACTCGGTGGAGGAATGCGACAAGCAGGTTTTTTAGCTGCAGCAGGTATTTACGCTTTGGACAATCATATTAATCGTTTGAAAGATGACCATAAAAATGCCCGTAAGATTGGGCAAGCTTTAGCTAAAATGAAGATGGTTGAAAATATTAGACCTATTAAAACCAATATTTTAATTTTCGATGTCAAGAAACCTTATACCGCGGATACTTTTTTGGCAAAATTGGCGAAGAAAGAGATTCAAGCGGTGGCTTTTGGGCCGCAGACTATTCGGTTTACTTTGCATTTGGATGTAAATAAGGAGATGGTCGCAGAGGTTGTTAAAATTTTACAGCAACTTTAAATCAAAATATATTCTTTGTATATTTATTGAAAGGATATTAAGACATATTTATACTAAAATCAACTAAGACCACAACCAATGAAACAACAATTTAAACTCAAAAAAGCAGGGTATTATAAAGCTGTAATAAGACATTTTACTTTTCTAAGTATATTTCTCCTTTTCTTTGCTGCTATTATGTATGGTGTATTTTATTTTACTGGGACTGAATTCAAAAAATCTTTCACCTTAACTAACGCTATTGCTTTCCTTCCTTTTTGGGGTATTTTTTTATTTCAATTCTTAGAAGGATGGTATAAAGCAAAAGTCACCAATAAAAGGTATAAAATTAGTTTTTGCTACGACTATATCCTCATTGAACAAGTAGCCTTCTGGGACCAACCTTTTTTTTCTGGTCCAAATATCAGTCAACGTAGACTTTACTATAAAGAAATTACTGAAATTCGTAAAAGCAATACGGGCTATTACACCCTAAAAGGGTTAGAAGACTCTAATCCTAATACCCTCATTATTTCTGCGGATATTGAAAATATTAATGGCCTAGAAGAAACTCTTGCCGAAATTAAGCCAATAAAATTACATTCTGAAGTCACTAACCTAGAAGAATTTCCCGTAACTGAAGATGTAGCTCAAAATAACCATTGGCATCAAATATTTAGTTTAAAAAATATAGGTATGATTCTAGGCTGCTATGCCATATTTTTATTAATCTCCTATTTTTGGTTTAATCCTATCAATTGGCCTTTAACCCTATTTTTAAGCATCATATATTTCTCTTTTATGCTCCTTCTTATTCCTGTTTTTATAAAAAGATATAATCAGGTCTTCCCAATTATTTTAGATAATACAGCGGTAATTGTAGAAAGAGCAAAAGGTAATCCTGTAGCCATGCCTTTTAATGAAATAACTGCTATTAGAAAAAAGAATTTTCAATTTTTTATAACTGGAAAAAAAATCAGTACTTCTTTTCCAAATTATATTTCTTTTCCCACTTTTGTAAAGGACTCCAACACCTTAGAGCAAAAATTGAATACTATCCAGCCAATCGTTGACAAATAGAAAAGGGATTCCATAAAATATATTAACAAAAACCTTGCATTCTTAAACAATTGTAAAATTTATCGCTTTAATAATAAATAACCTTTCAGTTTCTTACAAAAAATGGATAAGCGTAAAAAAAACACTTATCTTTGTTCTATGCTGTTATATAATGCTAGAAACCTACTGTCCATTTTCTAAATTAGACCTTAGTTATCCTTTTTAGCATGAGCAGTTGGTAAGTCATAAATCAAAATTTGTATGAAATCTACATCCACCTCTTCACTTCATCGTACTACTACCCTATCCGATTTGCAAAATCAGGAATTTGACTTATTAGTCATTGGTGGAGGTGCTACCGGTACTGGAATAGCTTTAGATGCTGCTTCTAGAGGTTTAAAAACAGCATTGGTGGAAAAGCGAGATTTTGCTTCTGGGACGAGTAGTAAATCTACTAAATTGATACATGGAGGTTTGCGTTATTTGCAACAGTTAGATATCGCTTTGGTCAGAGAAACAGGCACAGAACGAGCGATTGTACACCGATTGGCACCTCATATTGTCTTGCCTGAAAAAATGTTGATGCCGATTGTTAAAGGAGGGAAATACGGTTATTGGATGGCTTCTTTTGGCCTAAAAGTGTACGATATACTTGCCAATGTAGAAGGAGATGATAGACGTAAAATGTTGAATAAAGAACAATCTCTACAAAAAGAGCCTTTATTAGGAAAAGACAACTTAAAAGGTGGCGTTTTCTATGCAGAATATCGAACAGATGATGCGCGATTAACGATTGAATTATTAAAAACAGCTACTAGATATGGTGCGTTGGCTGCTAATTACTGTAAAGTTGTTGATTTTACTTACACCGATGGGCAAGTGAATGGAGCAGTTGTCCAAGATGAACTTACAGGTAATCAATTTAATATAAAAGCCAAAAAAGTAGTTGCCGCAGGTGGTCCTTGGGTCGATAACCTGAGAAAGAAAGACGATTCTTTAAAAGGTAAACGACTGCATTTAACAAAAGGAGTACATATCGTGGTACCACATGAAAAATTCCCTTTAGAGCATACCGTTTACTTCGATGTACCAGATGGACGAATGATTTTTGCGATTCCAAGAGGTCGCACCACCTATATCGGAACAACGGATACTAATTACAAAGCGGATTTAAACCGAGTGGTCGCTACTAAAGCTGATGCGGAGTACATCATGAATTCTGTCAACAGTATTTTTCCAGACGTCAATTTGACTATCAACGATTTAGAATCCAACTGGGCAGGCTTGCGTCCTTTGATTCACGAAGATGGTAAATCCCCTTCTGAATTATCTAGAAAGGATGAGATTTTTGTTTCACCTAGAGGTTTGATTGCCATTGCTGGTGGAAAATTGACTGGCTATCGTAAAATGGCACAGCGAATTGTAGATTTGGTCTTAAAACAATTTTCTAGAACAGAAAAACGAGCTTTTAAAAAGTGTCAAACTAAAAATATAGCTTTAAACGAACAGCCTTTAGCTAACGCCAAAGCAGTATATGCCTACATCGAAGAACTGCAAGGTCGAGCTAAAAAACTAGGTCTAACGCCATATTATGGCTGGTACTTAGCAACGGTCTATGGCAAACAAGCGGAAACGATTATCGACAAAATGAAAGATTTTGCTACTGACCAGCCAAATATAGCTTTGGCTCGAGCAGAAGCTTGGTTTGCCGTACATCACGAAATGGTCAATCGGGCTGATGACTTTTTTGTGCGTCGAACAGGTCGGTTGTATTTTGATATTAATAGCATCGATGATATTCAAGAAGTCGTTTTTGCCGATTTACAAAAATATTTAGGTTGGGATGATGACCGATTGAAGAAAGAGGTTGGAGATTTTACTAATTTATTATTTGATGCCACTAATTATTATGAGGAGGAGTTGGCTGCGCCAATGGAAATTGAAGGGGCGCTTATTGCTTGATAATTTTTGAATTAAAGATATAGGAAGGTCAATCGCTTTGGTGGTTGGCCTTTTTTGTTGTGCCAATTTGAAAACAAGTTATTTTCTGCTGTGAATAAAATATTTACAAGCTGCAAACTATTATGGAAAACCATTAAGTATATCCTACCGAATATAAAAGACGATGCCGTCTATATTGAAATACCTTTTAAATTTAGTGGTTCTTATATTTTTAGCACACAACTATGCCCCCTAAATTAATATTAGGATAGCGTAAAAAATGTTTTAAATCTATCAGGCAGCAACTTCCCAAAAGTTTAAAAATTATAAACTATGCCATCAAATTCAGGTTTCTCCGAAGCATCGGATTCCAGTATCTATATACCCTCCCCAAAAATACCAAAGGAATTAATTGTTCTTAGATTAGTCGATGTTTTACTAAACAAAGTTCAAGGTTTAAATTGGAATTATTTTGAAATCAATTTAAATGATGTTACCTCTACTAATTCCGATTTTTTCAGAAATATGAGGGAACCAAAAGTAATATCCACTAATGTTGAAGGTTTGTTGAATGACATTAAAGGTGATTCATCCGGAGCCCTAAAGTATCTTCCTAAAACTCCAAAAGGTATAAGTGCTCAACATAAAGATTCAACGGAATTAAAGAGTAAGGATATTCTTAATATTCTGAAATATACGGAAAACAATAGTGACATACTTACAAAAGCCATGTCTAGGATTTTCGATATAAACATTATTTTAGATGGTAATAATGTAGCCATAGAAGATGCCCTCTCCTCAGCAAGCGTTGGTTGGATGGGTAAACTAAACCTCCAAGAAAAAGAACGAAGAGACAAAGCATTCAGAGAGGTTTTTAGAAAAAATCCAAGTTTTAGGGAGGACTCAAACAATTTTGTAGTGCTGGCAGAAGGTGATTCTTGGTTTTGCTTCCCAAGAATTTATTTACCAATTAGGCCATTTAAGTTTACAAGACGTCTACTTAGAGACCCAGTTAAAGATATTATTGATAACCTAATTAGGAAGAAAAACCTAGCTATCTATAGTCTAGCTGCGGGGGGAGATTGGTTAAATAATATGCTTGATAATAATGCTCGCGAATTTATTGAGCCATTAAATAGAATAGCGCCTGATGTATTTCTAGTAAGTGGTGGAGGGAATGATATGGTAAGTAATGATAGAATAGCCTATATGGTACTTTCCCATATACAAATCAAAGAGAATGAAGAAAATCCTGATAATTCTAGAGATGAAAAAAGGAAAAAAATAGTTGATAAACTATGGGCAAATAGGCAATCAGATAAGTTGTTAGAAAATACCGAGTATAAAAAATTATATAAAAGAGGATTAGACCTTGTATCAGAAGATTTCTTCCGTTTCATCAATGGTTGTCTAGTACAATATTTCACCTTATTCTTCAAAGTTCTTAAGAATACGGATAAGTTTAAGCATATGCTTATCATTACACAAGGATACGATTTTGCCATCCCTTCAATGGACAAAAAAGGCAATTTTTTGTCTTGGCAAAAGCTTTTAAAGAAAAACATGAATAATGGAAGGTGGATGTACGACCCTTTAGTACTAAAAGGTATCCATAATGAATTTGACCAAAAGGCGGCGGTCTTCACAATGATATACGAATTCAATGAAATGTTAGCAAGTATCGCCCGATACAAAGAGTTTCCTAATGTTTTTCACTTAGATATTAGAGGTTTTTCTAATCAAGACGATTGGTTTGATGAGCTTCACTTAAAATCAAAACCCTACAAAAAAATTAGTGACAAAATATATGAAATAATCAAGAAGTATTCCCCAATACTAAAAGAGGGTAACTTAAAATTAGATGTGCAAGAAAAAGTAATCACCATGTAAAATTATATTTTCTAGTTTATCTTCTAACAACAATACTGGAGGTTGATACCTGGTCAGAATTTTCTAACTCAACTATGAAACATTTTAAATATTATTGGCTGCATTACCTTAGATTTAGTTTATAAAATTGAATATTTTACTACATTATATAAACCCAAATTACAAATTACAAAACAAATCATACGAACTACAAACTACACCTCAACTCGCCTTATATTAAACATTACCTTTGAATACATAAACCACTAATTATCAAATAATTAAGTAGTTATTTTTTAGTTTAAGCAAATATTTTTTTTGTTATCATTAGCTAGCAATAGGTCTCTTCGCATATAGTCCTCTTGAAGCTAACTAATTAACTGAAAATTTTAATCAAAACCTAAATAACGCAATTATGGCAAAGAAGAAAGTTAATCAAAGATCTTACCATGGAAATTATGCAAAGTATCAAACCACAAATGGAAAAACACTTTGCTATTTCAATGACTTCTATGACTACAATAACCTTCCTAAAACAGATTTTAAATATTTTCTGAAGGATCTTGCATTAGCAGAATTCAACAAAAACAATAAATCTAAAAACAAGAAAAAGTTAATTGAGAATTTGACTCGATTAGGGGAGCTAATGATTGACGATTTTGATGATGGCAGCAGAATAGATAAAGAAAAATTAGATTCAAATATCCCTGCAGGGTATACCTATTTTGGTCAGTTCATTGATCATGATATATCTGCAGGATCTACACCGAATGCAGAATTTAAAATAACAGAAAAGGTCTTTAGTCCGATTAAACCTGATGACTTAGAAGCTGAAATGGTTAATAATCGTACACCAGAATTTGATTTAGATAGTGTTTACGGAGGACCAGGAAACGCCTTTATCACCTTTCCTATGTTCTATGACTCGACTGATTCCATTAAACTTAAAATAGGAACAAATGAAGCCTCCCCAGGAGAGTTACCTGATAGACAATTAGAGAGCGACGCTACTAAACCTCAAAGAGATCTCCCCCGATTAGGCACCTTAGCGGATACACCAGAAACGAACCCTGCTAATCGTCCGCATACTGCAGCAATTTTAGGAGATATGCGAAATGATGAAAACTTATTGATTGCACAGTTTCATTTGGCTTTCTTAAAATGCCATAATAAGTTAGTAGATGACATCAGAGCAATCCATCCAAACATGGGAAATACCGACGTATTTAATGCAGCGAGAAACGAACTAACTCAACTTTATCAATGGTTAGTTATAAATGACTTTTTAAAACAAGTATTAGATGAGGAAGTCCTAGAACTTTTACTAACTTTTAAAGAAGGAATTTATGAAATAAATCCCTCTGTTGGAAATGGAGCCGTTTATATGCCCATAGAGTTTTCAACAGCTGCTTATCGCTTTGGGCATACCATGGTAAGAAATCAATATGATTATAATCTAAATTTCGGAAGAGATGAAGGGAATACTCCATTCTTGGATAGATCTACCTTTGATTTATTATTTTCCTTCACAGGAACAGGCGCTATCAATAATCCAAGGTTCAATAATACACTTCCTTTGAATTGGATTATTCAATGGAATCGTTTCTTCGAAACAGAAAATCAAAAAGACAGCGCAGGTGTTCCTATCGAAGATAGGTTTACTAGAAGTTTAGATACTAAGTTAGCCACTTTTATTACTGGAGCTCATCCAAAAGGGATGCAGAATGAAGATTTTAATTTACTTTCTACTGAACAGCAAACTCAAGCAAGAGCAAGTGCAGGAAGTGCAGCTATGTTCAACAGTATCATGAAACGCTTGGCCACTAGAAACTTACTTAGGGGCTATTTATTTAATATGCCATCAGGCCAGAAAATGATATTGGCGATTAATAGTCTAAATCGTAGGAAACTACAATTAGAAATCCTAAGTGAACAAGATATCCTACAGAATGCTTCTGATGAGCTTAAAGGATTAATTAAAGATGCTGGATATGAAAAAGATACCCCTTTGTGGTATTATATTTTAAAAGAAGCTGAAATCCAAAGTAATGGTAATAGTCTCGGTCATTTAGGAAGTTGGATTGTTGGACAAACAATTGTAGGCCTTATTAAGAATGGCACTGGCATTTCCGTCATAAGAGACAATTGGTCTCCAAGTCAAAGCATTATCCCTCAGCTTAGAAATACTAAAAATATTATGGATTTATTGATTTATGCTGGGGTGGCACCTAATAGAACTGTGTAATCCTTGGGTTTAGCCAAATATTTAAAAACTATCCTAAAAAGTAGTGATGAAAAATAATCAACCATCTATCTTTTTGAGCTATTTTATTTGGATGGCTGTGGGTTTAATCAGAGGATTAGCTGTTTTATATAATCTACGTCATTTTTTTAATCACTTAAATTACACCCAAAAAACTAGCTCTTTTTTAGGAATAGAAATTTAGGAAAGTAGGAGTATCCTTTATAAGGAACTCTTACTTTTATTTCAACCTAAAACAGTAAAACCTATTATGAATCAAAATAAACCAATTATAAAAGATATACTACAAACTATAAACAATTAGTATATAACGAGCGAAGTATATTCTATTTTTAAACTCTATAAAAGTATTGGGATTAAAAAGTAGTGCTTTATTTAAGGAATAAGCAGACTTATATTTTTATATCTCCAATTTTTTTACTTATTTCAGTAAAAAAAATAGAGACAATAAAATGAGAGTAGTAATAATTGATGATGAAAAATCCAGTCATGTTGCATTAGAGGCGCAGCTTAAAAAGAATCACCCAAGTACAAGTCTTGTAGGTAATGGATATAACGTAGCGCAAGGATTTGAAATTATCAATCAATTTAAGCCAGATTTAGTTTTCTTAGATATAGAAATGCCAGACGGGACGGGATTTGATTTATTACAAAAATTTCCTGAATTATCATTTCAAGTAATTTTTGTAACCGCTCATAATAAATATGCCCAAAAAGCTATAAGGTTCGGTGCATTAGATTATTTATTAAAACCTATTATCAATGAAGAATTGACGGAGGCAATTTCTCGTGCTCAGCAAAAAATTAAACAACAAATTTCTACGAAACAGTTGGAATTAATGATGGAGACCTTCCAGTTGTTTCAGCAGAAAAAATTGCCTACTCGCTTAGCTATTTCGACTTCAGAAGGAATTATTTATAAGCAAGTTAAAGATATAGTTAGACTAGAAGCTAAACAGAATTATACAGAATTTACTTTTGCCGATTCCAAAAATAAATTAATCACCTCCGTAAATATTGGAGAATATGAAAGTCAATTTTCTGTTTATGAGGAGCTTATAAGAGTGCATCGATCTCATATAGTTAATATTGATTTTATCAAGCAATATTCAAAAAGTGATGGAGGGTATCTAATTGTAGGAAATCGGGAACAAGTACCAGTAGCAAGGTTAAAAAAAATAATGCTCTTAGAAAAACTAAACAAAATTTAAAGCTAATAATCCTTTTAATCATGCCAATAAATCTTGACCAATTTCTTTCATTAGACGATAATGGCAACTTTACTCTTGATGATGGTAACGATTTTAATAAAATAGCAAAAGATTTACAGGGAAATATTTTAAAATCTCATGGACGAAATCATGCGGCTCATATTTTTATAGAATTTACTGATAAACATGCGGCAAGAGCATTTATTAGTCAAAAGGTCGCCCCCAAAATAACTTCCGCCAAAAAACAAGAAAATGATAGCATAGATTTCAAAACTATAAAGGATAATGGAACTAGGAAAAGTAATGGAACTAGAATGTTTATAAGTTTTAGCCTTTCTAATGCTGGTTATGTATTTATAGAAGAATCTGCAAGAAAACCAAATGAAATCCAATTTGTCAATGGCATGAAAAGTTCTATTGGCAAATTAAATGACCCAAATACTTCAGATTGGGAAAAGGAATATAGAAAAAATTGGCATGCATTACTAATAGTAGCAAATACAAGAAAGTCAAGGGTTACCAATGAAATTACAAAATGGAAACATTTATTAAAAAATAAAGCTCGGACGCATATAGAGTTAGGAAAAACTATCAGAAATAATGATGGTCAACATATTGAACATTTTGGATATGTGGATGGTATTTCTCAACCATTATTAGTTACCAAACTTAGTGAAAATATCTCTATTAAAAATTGGGACCCAAGAGCGAAGTTAAGTTCAACTTTAGTTGTTGATAAAGGTGGTAAACCAGAAATTTCCTTTGGCAGTTTTTTAGTTTTCAGAAAATTAGAACAAGATGTCAAATCCTTTAAACAAGCAGAAATTGCCCTTGCAAAAGAGTTAGGGGTTCATAAAGAATATGCTGGAGCTCAAATTGTGGGTAGATTCAGAAACGGGCATCCACTCATCTCAGAAATTCTACCTCAAAATCAATCTCCTGCAAAAATAAATGATTTTAATTATGATTCAGATTTAACGACAGGAACAAAGTGTCCCTTTCATGCACATATTAGAAAAATGAACCCTAGAGGTAGTGGAAAAAATGAACCTAAAGAAAAAGAGAAAACTCACTTATTTGTAAGAAGAGGTATTCCTTTTGGTGAAAATCATCGAAACACTAATCAAGATGACCCCTCTGAAGGGGTTGGATTACTGTTTATGGCTTATAATCAAGATATAAACAATCAGTTTGAGTTCATGCAGGCAGATTGGGCAAACAACCCTAACTTTCCCAACCAACCCACTCCTCCAATTGAACATGGCTTAGATGGTATTATTGGTCAAGGAGCTATAAAAACTAAACAAAATTATTTGAAAGGTTGGGAAAAAAATGCTGAAATAAAACCAGTAGAAGGTATTGGTGGTTTTGTTAAATTGCAAGGTGGGGAATACTTCTTTACTCCAAGTATTTCATTTTTAAAAAGTTTATCAGATAACATAACATAACTCATTATTTACTAACATAAAAAAACAGACTATGGCCTTTACAACCTATGACAAAGTAGTATCCTGGAAATCTTGTGACTGGGATGAGTGGGGAGAAAATGCTCCCTATTTTTATATTGAAGATATCCAAGAAATTATGGCTCAAACTATTGTAGACCCTGCTACAGGAAAGCAACATCCAGTTAAAGCGTTTCAATGCTGTCCTGCTAAATTCAGAAATGAAGAAGGAAAACTTCAAAATAATATGATTTTAATTGGATTAATTGCAATAGAAGATGATGATGGTTACGGAAATATTAAAGTTAAATACAGACAAGTGAATGACAAAAATATGCCCGGTGCAAAAATAGCTTTGGGTTGCCGACAGTTTAATAATTTTGGAGGCGTAGGAAGAACTACCCCTACTTTAGATAATTCTATAGTTGTCCCTCCTGTTGAAATTCCAAAGTAAGAAAAATGATATGATATGACTTCTTAATTATTCATACTTTCAAAATAACTCCTTTAATTAGAAGTTATTTTATATATTGCCCATCAAAATTTATGGTTTTGATGGGCAACCACCTGAAAATATTATTATTACTCTTTGTTACTTCCTTCAATACTCTTTCTAGTCAAGTAGCTACTACCTTCCATAAACTTACTACTCAAGAAGGATTAATTTCTAATGCTGGCATTTATCAATTCCATAAATCAAATAATAAGATGCTTTGGTTTGGTTCATTCAATGGCCTCAATAGATTTAATGGTGAAACCATAAAACAGTATTTATCTAACCCTCAAGATTCTACTTCTCTTTCTCAATCAGAAATTCAAGGTAAAATATTAGGTGCAAATAATAATGATTTTTGGATAGGAACATCCGATGCTATTCATTATTATGATAATAATCAAGATAATTTTAAGAGGGTTTATTTAAAATGGAATGGTAAGAATTTAAAAAATTATAATTTATTATTGTACGACAAAGCTAATGAAGAACTTTGGGTTAATACCCAGCATCAGCTTTTTCAAGTAAAAATTAAAAAAGATTTTAAAACTATAGCAATAGATTCATTGAACCAATTTTATGGAAGAGGAGAGTCACTAGTTTCTAATGGAAATGAAAAGTTATTACTAATTCCCTATAAAAATAGTTTGGAAGTAAAATGTTATAATAATGACAGAATAAAATGGGTCAAACAGTTTTCGTTTAATGTAGATATGGAAAACGAAGCTTTTACTTTCTTTTTTGAAGATGAAACAAATATTTGGGTCGGAGCCAATAGGGATATATTTCGAGTTAACCTAAAGTCTGAAAAAATAGAAAGAATAAAAAAAAATAAACATAAAGAGATTGAGAATATTATTAGTATTCAACCCTTCAATAAAAACGAATTATTAGTAGCGACTAAAAATAAGGGAATATATTTTTTAAATAAGAAAAGTAGAATTATCTCAAATCAAGTTTACCATTATAAAAACAATAAATTAATACCTTTTGTAGAAAATATTGACCAAACTTTTATAGACATAGATAAAACGCTATGGGTCTATTCCCCCAATAATGGTATTTATTATTCCAGTATTGATAAAATTAAATTTACAACTTCATTAGTTAAAAATAATCCAGATACTGATGAAAAAAATTCAATTATCAGCATTTCAGTTGATAGTAAAAATAGACTCTGGTGTCTATCTAACAAAGGTGTCTTAGTCGTAAATAGTAAAGGAGGATTAATCCCTGAATTTCAAAAATTTTCGGGCAAAAATCTTCCTTTTAAGGATAGTAAACTATATCATATTTTTTGTGATGATAAAGACAACGTTTGGATTTCTACAAGTTTTGGTCTCTATTTATTAACTCCATCTAACAAAAAAATCAATAAAATCTCAACTCTTTCTTCATCATCCAAAAATCCAGCATTTTCATATACTAATCAAATTCAAAATGGAAAGGTCATTGCCAACTCTTATTCTTCAGGGACTTTTCTCGTTAAAAATGATGGTTCAATACCATACCTGGTACCATTCACTGAATTTAAAGAATTTAAAGAATTAAAAGAATTAGGTTATTTCTATTCTGGAAAAAAAAGAGTTTTAATTCATAAGATGAGTGATTATCTAGCCATTTATTCAAATCAGGAAGATAAATTAATAAGAGATACATTTTTTAATTTAAATAGTTTTGTTACAGGCATTGCAAGCACACCAATTGAAGATAAATATTGGCTTTCAACTATAGAAGGTCTTTATGAAATAAAAGAGGATAAAAATCAAACGCTAACGATAAATAAAGATACGCTATTTAATTATAGAAATTTAAAAGGAATTTTAAGAGATACCCTAGGAAATCTATGGGTTAGTGCCACAGATAAAATAATTAAGTACAATCCTATCAACCAGAAACAAAAAATTTATAAATCCTCTGATGGCTTACAATCAGAAGAATTTAATGAATGGTCTTTCAGCGAATTAAAAAATGGAAATTTTGCATTCGGAGGTGGAAATGGGATAAATATCTTTAACCCTTATGAAATAAAAGAATATTCAGTTCAAGCTAATCCTATTATAACAAAAATCTTAATAAATGACCAAATAGCCAGCAATCTAACCTGTCATTATACAGGAGCAACTAATATTATAGAAATAAATAATCTTAACCTCCCTTACCAAGATAATACTTTATCATTCCGTTTTGCACCATTAGAATATTCGGTCCCTTTATCTTGTCAATACAAATACCGCATTTCTCCCACTGAAACTAATTGGGTCCACTCAGGCACCGAAAACTTCGCTCGATACGCCAACCTATCCCCAGGCAATTACACTTTCGAAGTAGATGCCACTAACTCTGACGGTATCTGGTCTAACAACCCTGCAAAACTAGACATCACCATTCTCCCCCCATGGTATCAAACATGGTGGTTTAGAACCCTAGCTACTTTAGCCTTCGCAGGCGTCGGATACTCAATTTATAGAAACAGAGTCCAACAAATCCAAAAAGAAGCGGATTTTAAGCGAAAAGAGGCAGAATACAAACAATTAGCCGCAGAAACAGAAACAGCCGTCCTACGTCTACAAATGAATCCGCATTTCATTTTTAATAGTATGAATTCCATCAGCAGTTATTTATTGCAAAAGGATATTGAAACAGCAAATGATTACTTAGGAAGATTTGCAAAATTGATGCGAAAAATTTTAATGGTTGCAGAAGAACCTTATTTACCTTTATATGAAGAAATTGAATTATTAGAGCAATATATGCAAGCTGAAGCAATGCGCTTTGAAGAAAAATTTCAATATCAGTTTAACGTAGCCGATGAAATCGACGAAGATGAAGTCATGATTCCTACTATGATTTTACAGCCTTTTGTAGAAAATGCAATATGGCATGGCATTTCTAATAAAAAAGGTAAAGGAAGGATTCAAATTGATTTTAAAATTAACCAAGAGCAGCTAATTTGCAGTATTAGCGATAACGGTATTGGACGACAAGCTGCTGCCAGTCAAAAAACAACGAGTGACCACGAATCTAAAGCCATCTCTATTACTCAGAGACGATTAGATTTATTGGTTACTGAACACAATCTTAATTTTAAACCTTCTCTGGCAATTGAAGATCTAGTTAATCAACAAAACCATCCTCTTGGTACCACCGTCGTTTTAATCTTACCTCTAATCTAAGTTATACACTCTTATCATTTGTTTATACAGTCATATCTACCACTCCTACACCCAAACCGCACACTCGTTCATTCCCTATTTTTTTCTCCTTTCCGCTTCCTTATCTTTGAATTATCTAGCAATAGATTTTTTTTAAAAACCAATGAATCATTAACGTTATGTCCAAATCCTATATCGCCATCACCGCCCGCACCGGCCTCATCTTTGTCAAAAGAGCAGACGTTTTATACTGCTGCTCAGAAGGTGCCTATACCAACATCCACCTAGAAGGCGGCAGAAAACTAACTGTTTCCAAGAACCTCAAAGAAGTAGAAGCTACGCTACAAGATGAACAATTTGTACGGATTCATGCGTCTCATTTAGTGAATTTAAACCATACTATGGGCTACATAAATAACAACCATAACTGTGTCAAAATGAGCAACGGAGAAGAATTAAATGTTGCCAGGAGCCGCAAACAAGAGTTAATGGATTGCTTTGTGCGGATATAATTAGCACCTATTCCCCAACCAAATAAAAACAATAAGCAAACAGGCAAATGTCCTGCCTTGCCACAGTATTCTTATTTTCTAACCTTGCTATACTGAATAAAGCCTGAAAGGAGTTGGGTGGCTATCCCAACTCCTATTGGAAGAACTATGTGAGTTTTGTCTTTCGACGAAGCCCCTTCTATGCTTTATTTAAGTCATAGCAGTAATGTCTTTTACTATGATTAACAGGATGTATTTATCGAATCTTATCATCGATAGTGATTCTATTGACCTCTAAAAACCAGCGTGCTACCTCCTAATTGGAGGTAGCATTTTTTATGGCTGTTATTTTTTCTACTAACCATTGCTTTAATATTAATGGGCTAGTAGTTCTCAATTGTTCTTCAAAAACAGCCATTTTTTCTAAGTCCTGATTGTTATTTGTATAAATATTTAGTAATTCTTTTATCGAATTCAAAAAATTGAGATAAGCATTAATTTTAATAGTAGATAGTTTTTTATTTCTATTCATCATTTTTTTGAAGGAATCAATTTCATAATGCAAGGAAGTTTTATAATCCGTTCGTCCATTCATATATCCATCGAAATAGGCTCTTATTAGTAAACTTTTTATTTTTGGTAAATATCGAAGTTGGTTGGTCGGATTCAATGGAGCTAACAATTCAATGACCAAATCATATTTTTTTTGAAAATTAGCTTTATAAGCATAAATAAGTGGAACAATAAAATCCTTTGCAGTTTCAGAGAGGTATTGCTGATGGGTTTGGATAAAACTTTCTGTCCACTCATCTTCCTTCAACCTAAAACCAATCATACCGATATTCATAAACTCTACATCTCTCATTTTTTCATTAATAATAAACACTTTATCTGCCACTCCTTTTTTGTATAAGACCAACGATTCCTTGTGTCCAGATTCCTGTTGTAGAAATTCACTTGTAAAAGTGAAATTGAGCAGATGAATCATCAAATCAGTTTTATGCTTAAGTTTTAGTTGATTCCAATGTTTAAATATCTCTTCCTTCACCTGAAAGTAAAATGCTGTTTGTTTCTTTTGGTGTAAATCTGATACTTTTTGAAATAAATTTTTCAATTGACTATTGTTAGAATTTTCTGACAAACCCTTCTGTTGTAACATATTTTGATTCCCCATATTTTCTGCCAAAAATTGAGCCTTCGTATTTTCATTAAAAGCATTGAGGTTTAGCCAAGTTTCTTTTAATTCTTTTTTATGTGTATTAAATGTATCATTTTCTAAATGTTGATGTAATTGAGCATTCAACTGGTACATCAACAAAAAATCATCACTATCTAATAAATACTCTTGTGCCTCCACTTCCTTTTTTAATTGCTGATTTGCTCCTTTAAACAACTCATAATTTCGCTCAGAAAACATATCTATTATTAGCTTTTTCTTTCTCCGTTTTTCCTTTTCTAAATATACATCTACCATAAAGTCTGTTGCCAATTCGAATAAATCAGAGCAAAGATTTTGAAACTTACTCAACTTGAATAATTCCTTTCCATAGACTTTTTTATAAATCCGTTCTTGCTCTAAATCTTTAGACGCTTCATATGGAAAGGCTTGTTTTAAAATCCTATATAATGTAGTTATCTGAGGATTGGTATTATGATAAGGCGAATGTATAAAACGGCCAAATCGTTTCCATTCTATCGTAGAAAATGTAGAAATTAACTTTATTAACTTGGTTTTTTCAATTGTTTTTTTACTAGTTTTTTTAACCATTTAATAACTGATTATCAATTATTTATAATATATTTTTAAATATTTATTCCTGCAAATTTAGCTAGAAAATAACAAAAATGTCTATCCTAACAAAATACTTCTTTACTATTATTGTAAAAAATAAAAATACCCCTACCCCTTTCTAAACTCACGACACTTTTAAAAACCTCAAAACAAATAATACTTTGCAACTAAAAAGAGAACATTTGGCCATCACCACTACCACAGGACTATCGTTTGTCAAACGGTCAGACGTATTGTATTGCTGTTCAGATGGTGCGTATACCAATATTTATTTAGTGGGCGGACGAAAACTAACTGTTTCTAAAAATCTAAAAGAAGTCGAATCTACGCTACAAGATGAATTATTCATCCGTATTCATAATTCGCATCTTATTAATTTAGACCACGCAGTCGGCTATATTAATAACGCTTATAACTGTGTCAAAATGAGCAACGGAGAAGAGTTGGCCGTTTCAAGAAATCGAAAAAAGGAACTAATGGATTGCTTTGTCAAAATATAACACCCCCAACCACCATCCTACTCTCTACTAAACTATGAAACACTATTATGTTGTCGAATTAAATCTCTTTCACAAAAAACCACGTAAACTAAGTCGATTTCCATATTTTGGAAATCGGCTTTTTTGTTCCCCTATTTTCTTCGTAATATTGTTCCTTTCCAAATCATCATACCAATCATGAAGAAATACAGTTTATTACTAACACTATTACTAGGGACGACCTTCGTTTTTTCCCAAAACCAGTCTAACCTTTCTCTTAACGAAATCATGAAAGGCAATCATTTTGTAGGACATCTCCCACAAAATATTCATTGGGATGAAAATAGTCAAGATATTTATTTTACCTGGAATCCAGAGGATGAATTCGTGCGCAGTTTATACGCAACTAATATTCAAGGGCAAACTCCTCAAAAAGTAGCTGCTGAAAAACAAAAAAAATTGCCAAGTTTTAGGGGTGGTACTTATAACCTTGACCGAACGGCTAAAGTTTATGCTAAAAATGGAGATTTATTTTTATTAAATTTAACTGATAATTCTACTACACAAATTACCAATACCTTGGCAACCGAAAGTAACCCTACTTTTTCTAAAGACGGTCAAAAAGTGTTTTTTATTTTGAGCAATAATGCTTTTAGCTGGTCGATACTTAATGGGACGATTAATCAACTTACTGATTTCAGAAAAGGAAAGGAAAACCCAAAAAATAAAACACTCAACGACCAAGAACAATGGTTACAAGATGACCAGTTGGCTTATTTTGATATTTTGAAATTAAAAAAAGAACAACGAGCAGCTAGAAAGGAAAAAAGTGACCAGTTAACTCCCAATCGTCCTAAGGCCATTTATCTGAAAGGAAAAAATCTTAGCCGTATACAGGTTAGTCCTGATGGACGATTTGTAACTTATTTATTATCTAAATCTGGAAATGGCAAACGAACTAAGGTGCCTGACTTTGTAACAGAAAATGGCTATTTAAAGGACCGAAATTCTCGTTCTAAAGTTGGGAGTCCACAATCAATTTATGAACGCGGGATTTTTGATACGCAAAAAGACACGGCTTATCTCATTGACAATCAACAAATTGAGGGAATCTTTGACAAACCTGACTTCTTAAATAGCTATGTCGAAAAAGACAGCATGTTTTTCCCAAAATATAAAAAAGCTAGGTCGGTCATCATGTTGAATCCAAGCTTTAATCAGGCTGGTGATAGAGCAGTAATGGTGGTTCGTTCTATGGATAATAAAGACCGTTGGATAATGTCTTTGGATTTGGAAACAGGGAAATTAACCACCTTAGACCGACAGCGAGACGAAGCTTGGATTGGCGGCCCTGGAATAGGTGGGTGGAATTTTTCTAGTGGTAATATTGGCTGGATGAAAGATGATTATACCATTTGGTTTCAATCAGAAGAAAGTGGCTTCTCTCACTTGTATTGTCTGAATACTAAAAATGGAAAGAAAAAAACGCTCACAAAAGGTACCTTTGAAATTTTAGATGCACAATTGTCTAACGATAAAATGCATTTTTATTTTAGTAGCAATGAAGTAAGTCCTGCTGAACATCATTTTTACAAAATGAAAGCCAATGGAGGTAAAAGGGAACAGCTTACTTCGATGGAAGGAAATAATGAAGTGACCCTTTCTCCAGATGAAAAATACCTAGCTATTCGTTATTCTTATTCTAATAAGCCTTGGGAATTATTTATAATGCCAAACAAAATAGGCGCTAAAGCAGTAAAAATTACAGACTCTACTACGGATGCTTTTAAAGCTTATCCTTGGAGAACACCCGAATTGGTTAAATTCAAAGCTAGTGATGGGGTTGAAGTTCCTGCTAGATTGTATCGAGGCAAAGGTGGCTCGAATGGAAAACCTGCCGTTATTTTTGTGCATGGAGCCGGATATTTACAAAATGTCCATAAATGGTGGAGCAGTTATTATAGGGAATACATGTTTCATAATATGCTAGTAGATAATGGCTATACCGTTTTGGATATTGACTATAGAGCCAGCAATGGTTATGGAAGAGATTGGCGCACAGCGATTTATAGACATATGGGTGGAAAAGATTTAAGTGACCAAGTCGATGGTGCTAAGTATTTAGTAGATGAATTAGGCGTTGATAAAAATAATATTGGCATTTATGGTGGTTCTTATGGTGGCTTTATTACTATTTTTGCGTTATTCAACCATAATGACGTTTTCAAAGCTGGTGCAGCCTTACGTTCCGTCACTGATTGGGCGCATTATAATCATGGCTACACCTCAAATATTTTGAATACGCCTGTCAATGACCCCGAAGCTTATCGAAAAAGTTCGCCGCTTTACTTTGCGGAAAACTTTGATAAAGGAAAATTAGTGATGTTGCATGGAATGGTAGATACGAATGTGCAATTTCAAGACGTTGTTAGACTTTCTCAACGTCTGATTGAATTGGGAAAGAAAAACTGGGATGTCGCTATCTTCCCGATGGAAGGCCATGGTTTTGTCCAATCTAGTAGCTGGGCGGATGAATATCGTAGAATATTTGAACTTTTTGAAGAAGAGCTAAAATAGGTAGAAAGGTGTATAGGTAAAGAGGTATTACTTTTCAATATCTTCCCTTTACACCTCTAAACCCTTATACCTCTAAACCTTTATACCCTTAACCTTTATACCTCTAAACCTCTTTTTTATGCCAATTTGGTTAGATGCTATTTTTGAAATTTTAAAATTTACTATTCCTGCACTAATAATGTTTTGGGCAATTCAAAATTTATTTAAGGAATTTCTACAAGGACAGCAACAGATGCGAATGATGGAAATCAAACAACAACAAGGCAGCACCACGCTACCTTTACGCTTACAAGCTTATGAGCGATTGTCTTTGTTTTGTGAACGGATTTCTATACCTAATTTAGTGATGCGTTTAAAAACGCAAGGTATGCAGGCAGGTGCCTTAAGAGTAGCTTTGATGATGGCGATTCAACAAGAATTTGAGCATAATTTGACGCAGCAAGTTTATATCTCTGAACAATTATGGGAAATCATCAAACTATCTAGAACAGATACTATCAATGTTGTTACTTCTGTAGCTGAAGGCATAGACCCTAAAGCGGATGCCAACGAATTGGTCACAGCTTTATTTTCGGCTATAGAAGCCAGAGAAGGCTCTCCCTTATTAACTGCACAGGCCGCTATAAAAAAAGAAGCTGGTCTTTTGTTTGGGTAAGAAGCGTTGTAAGGAACAGCCAGACTTTTTAAATCTGGCTGTTCTTTACTTTAATCAAATAACTAATTATAATTTATCTACCTGCACCTCAACCGTATACACCTCACTAGGTAATGGTAATTCATCTGACATATCTGGATAAGGGCTGACATCAAGCAAAGTATAGATATAATTATCCAAAGTATCTTTTGCTAAGTCTTCCATGCCCGCTCGCATAATTAAATCTACCGTGGTCGATTCATTCACCAATAGTTGAACTGTTGCCTGTCCTTCCCAAAAGCACTCTACCCCATTTGGACATCTTGAATCTTCTACCAACTTATCAAATGTGATAGTTAATAATCCTGCCTGAATATCGGAAGACTCCCCTACTTTTAGAGTTATAGGTGCTCCAAATTTATCCTCAATCGGCATCTCTTCTCTTTTTTCATCACAAGCAATTAAGGCAAAAAAGGCACCTACAGCAAAAAAGAATAGTTGCATAGTTTTCATATTATTTAAATTTAATTTCGAAATTAATAATACTATAACGACTATTAATTACATTAATTTCTTCAAACAACTTATTTGAGAAAACTTTCACATTTAGCGCAAATTTAAATATCTGTAAGTACTACTACTTTGTCACTTTGGATTTGGACTGACCTTAGAGATTTTGGTGTTAAGAAAATTATTGAAAAAAGGCAAAGGAGTACCCTTGTTTGAGCATGAAGAATGGCAATTCTGAACCCGAAGGGACGGGATGCCAGTTTGGG
>CALJVJ010000046.1 GCA_937974625.1 uncultured Saprospiraceae bacterium | reverse complement strand
TAAGTGCTAGGACATAAATAAGTTGCTCTTTTGACCGAGGCTATTTTTTTGCTCAACAAGGCATGAAAAGCGTAAGCTTTGAACCCGAAGGGACGGGATGCTTACAGACATAGCTTGCTATCTGGGTTGGCTTTTGCTAGTAGCAAAAAGAGCACTAGCAAAAAGTATTTTCAATACCGATAGCTATCGGTATAGAGCGAAAAAAGAGTCCGTCATAAATAGTTAAGTTATTTGTGTCCTAGCACTTACTATGCACCTATCAATGTATGAGTAGCTAATTTTTCTTGTTAAAAAGTTGTGAATAGTATAACTTTACCCAGACAATTAAATTACCCATTGGTTTGCATTCACCATTGCCATCTTTGATAAAAATTCAAGCATGAAACAGTTAAGCATATTTTTTCTATTTCTTTCCTTTTGTTTTACAACTACTGCTCAAGAAACTTGGAATATTGACAATCCTCATTCCAATGTTCGTTTTGAGGTTGGTTGGGAAGATTTTTCTATGAGAACAGGTGAATTCAAAATCTTTGAAGGTACCATTGTGACCGATTCTAAAGAGGATTTATCGAATGCAAGTATTGAATTTACTGTAGATGCTAGTAGCGTAGATGTCATAGCAGATAGACTTGCCAACCATATTAAAAGTGAAAAATTTTTAGCAGTAGAAGAATACCCAGAAATCACTTACACTGCAAATAAAGCTATAAAATCAGGTAAAAACACCTACACTTCAACTGGTAAATTAACCATACATGGTGTGGAGAAAGAACAATCGGTTACCTTTCAAGTAAAAGGTTCTAAAGAAACCAAAAAAGGGCATATACTTGGCTTGGAAGTCACTTTAGAAGTAAATAGAGCTGATTTTGGATTGACTTGGGGAAGTCCTAGATTAGCAGAAAAAATCATTATTGTTGGACATTTATTATATAAATTGAAAACAGAAAAGAAGTAATTAACACACCATAAAATTGAGTCGGACAACCTTCATAAGTGCTACCGAATAAGGCACATTCGTCAAATTCCTAATAATTAGTAGCTTTGTAATTCTATCTTTTAAAAATGAATTATATGCGACTAAGCTTATCTATCTTTACTAGCGTCCTTGCTTGTATACTTTTTGCCTGTATCCTACCAAGAAATCAGCATCTAAACAGCGATAAAAAACAACCGAATATTTTATTTATAGCCATTGATGATTTGCGCCCACAGCTTAATTGCTATGGTGAAAAATATATGCATACCCCAAATTTGGACCAATTGGCAGCCGAAGGGCGGCTTTTTAAAAATCATTATGTGCAGGTTCCTACCTGCGGTGCATCTCGATTTTCCTTATTAATGGGACAGTACCCCCAATATAAAAAACATATTAGCAATCAGGTATTTAAAGATGATTTGGAAGCTACAGAAAAAGCGGGTTTATTGCCTTTACCCAAAGCCTTAAAAAAAGGAGGATATTATACGGCTGCTTTGGGTAAGATTAGTCATTATGTGGATGGAAAATTATTTAGTTATGATGGAAAAGGAGATGGCCGTCCAGAAATGCCCAATAGTTGGGATTATGAATGGGGCCCAATAGGGAAATGGGGAACCGCTTGGAATGCTTTTTTTGCTTATGCAGATGGAAGTAATAGAAATGCCAAAAAGAGAAAAGTAGGGCCCACAGAATTTGTTGCCGAAAAAGATACCGACTTACCAGATGGCTTAATTACCACAAAAGCGATTAGTGAATTAAAGCGATTAGATAAGCAAGACCAACCGTTTTTTCTAGCCGTTGGTTTTTTAAAACCTCATTTGCCCTTTGTTGCACCAAAAAAATATTGGGATTTATATGAAGGAAAAGACTTACCACTCTCTCCTACTCCTGATATGCCAAAAAATATTCCATCCAATGCTGTCCAAAGAAGTGGTGAACTTTTTGGAAATTACCAAGTGCAACCTGAAAAAGGAGGTCGAGGAATCCGGTTGAGCGATGAGTATGCGATGCATTTAAGGCGGTCTTATTTTGCCGCAGTAAGTTATACGGATGCACAGGTTGGAAAATTAATGCAAACTTTAAAAGAAACAGGCTTGGACAAAAATACAGTGGTAGTAGTTTGGGGAGACCATGGATGGCATTTAGGCGACCACACCGTTTGGGGTAAACATACCTTATACGAACGTTCTTTACGTAGTGCTTTTATGATAAGAACCCCTAATATGCCAAAGGCAGGCATTCCTAATGAATCCGTGGTAGAAAGTGTTGATATTTATCCAACTGTACTAGCCTTAGGTCAAATTCCCGCACCAAATGTGCTTTCAGGAAAGAGTTTAGTCCCTATTTTAAACAACCCCAAAGCAAGATTAAACAAACCTGCTTTAGGATTTTGGGCAAATGGTTATACGTTGAGAACAGAGAATTATAGGCTGTCCAAATATAAAGTAGACACCACAATTCATACGGTATTATTTGACCATACAAAAGATGGCAATGAACTAAATAATGTAGCAAATACCATTGAATATGCTAAGATTCAGAAGCAGTTAGAAAAACAATCTATGGAATTAATGCCAGATACTTATTGGAAATCTTTATAGCAAAAACGGAAATGATTGAAGAACTTCTCTATTTAATTCAAATACCAATTGACACCCCCTGCTATAATTTTATCTTTCAATTTATCTATCTTTTTATCAAAATTAGAGCCTCCCATAATAGTGATATGTTCGTCAATGGCGGATTCTAATTTTTTAAAATTTTTAAGGCTACGCGTTAATCCACCTGACTTATTACGTATTAGCCAAAGTCGCTGGTGTTCCGCTTGGATGATTTCAATGGTCGTTTTCATTTGACGTAGTGCATCCATTGCCTCATCTACGGTCCAATCGTCTTTTTGCTCGTTATATTTTTTTACTTCCGCACCTAAACGTACCATTTGAATACCATTTCTAAATTCATCTTTTAGGACATTAACTTGTTGCAAGTTCATCTCGGTTTCGGTATTTAAAGTCGTTTCAATTTGATTTAAATGCTTGGATAAACCTTCATAATCAAAGGCCTTTTTATTTTCAAATCTACTTTTAAGTATACCACTCATTTCTGGGCCAGCAATTGTTCCTGCCATGTCCTGAATACCGCCCATGATAGCATGCTCTAAAACTGGGTCAATTAGTCCAAATTGGTAAGCTAAAAAGGTTTGGTTTAAATTAGGAACTTCCATCCCTTCAAATTTGGAAATGCGGCCCATTTCTAAAGCTAAGGCACCCATTTTATTTTTTTCATCTTCAAAAATAAAACGGTTCAAGTAGGCTTCTAATGGTAAAGATTGGTCGGATTCCCCATGCCAACTAACTCCAGCAGCATACACAAATCCAGCAAAACTCACGGGTAAATATTGCCAGTGACCCATGTCTCCCCAATCAGTCAACAACATCCCTTTGGCACCATTGGTGATGCCACTTCGAACTGCATTGCTAATATTACCCAACATATTTTCTGTCCGCCCCGTTAAACTCATCCAGCTACTTGTTCCTGGACATACTATAAATTCTAAACCCGCTGCTTTAATGCGTGCAGTGTTCTTATCAAAAGGATGTTCGTGTTCATAGCCCCATTCTAAAACAGTGATATCTTTTGGTAATTGCTCAATAATTTCAGGGTGTTTGCCCACAATATCTCCCCACATCCAAAATTCTTTATCGTAAGATTTAGCATGTTCGTACACCTTTTTGGTATAATCCAAATAAACTTGCCCAACGCCAATCTCTTTAGCCAAATCTTCACTTTTACAATGTCCTAATTCAAAAGGTTCGTCCAAATTGGCATTAAAAATAGAGGAAGAAAAATTCGGAATCATATCATCCATCATCTTTTTTACCAATTCAATACTTCTAGGGTCTTGGGGAGACAAAGTAGTTTTCATCTTCATCAATGGTACTAAACCAAACCCATCTGGACATTCCGCTAAATCCTGATATTCCGCTGTTTCTAACCAAGGAGCCATATGCCCTAGGGAATTTTGGTTTGCTGCTAAATCAATAAATCGAGCCTGACAATACTGGTCCAACTGTTGGATTTCTGCTGGAGTAATCGGAGTTTCTTTTCCTTCCCAAAGATGCTTAAAGCTAGGATAACCGTAGGAAAATCCTTCGACATAAAGTTGAAGATGATTGATTTTAAGCAAGGCTAATTGGTCAACAATTTCAAAAAGTGTATTTAAGGTGGGGACTTTATCTCTACTAATGTCCAACATCACTCCTCTAAGTTCAAGGTCAGGCGCATCCTCTATGACCAATCCATTTAAATTTTCAGGATATAATTTTTTCAATTGACTTAAAGTCGTTAAGCCATAATACAGTCCATTTTCGGTACCATAATCAATTTGTATTTTTGTTCCATTCACTGCTAATTTATAGCCTTGGTTTGATAGGTTTTCATTTTTAAAAAACACTATATTCTCCTTTCCTTTGCCTGTTATTGCAGTTAAAGAAGTCAGTCTTTCCAGCCATTCTAATCTTTGAGCTGAATGCTGCTCAGGATTCAATATCCAATTAATTGGCCATTTAAAAGAATGATTGGTCCATTGCATTGCCTTAGGCATAGGAACGAGGATAGGTTTGTCCGCAGACGGTTGGCTTAAAGGAAATTGGTAGAATTCAGCTTGAGTAGTAGTAAGATTAACCGACTCTTTTTTAATTTTTTCCGTCGCTTTATCATAAGAAGAGCTTAGAAAAATAATAGCAACTGTAAGTAGCAGAAAAACGACCAAAAACAAATAGCTAAAAATTTTAAAGCCTTTTTTCATAATCCTATTATTAAAAATCAAAATATTCCTTAGCATTATTATAGCAAATATCCTTTACCATTTGCCCTAACCATTCTATATCGTTAGGCAACTCACCATTCTCTATATCCTTACCTATCAAGTTACACAAAATACGTCTAAAGTATTCATGTCTTGGAAAAGATAATAAACTACGACTATCTGTTAACATCCCCACAAAACGGCTTATTAAGCCCATGTTAGACAAAACATTCATTTGGTCTTCCATTCCATCTTTTTGGTCTAAAAACCACCAGCCAGACCCCCATTGGATTTTACCTACAATCTTACCATCATTATAATTACCAACCATGGTTGCAAAAAGGGCATTATCTCTAGGGTTTAGATTATAGATAATCGTTTTGGTCAATTTTTCTTCTACATCAAGTCTATTAAAAAACCGAGAAAGACCTTGTGCTTGCGGAAAATCCCCAATTGAATCACAACCTACATCTGCTCCGACTTGATTCATTAATCGTTGGTTGTTATTTCTCAATGGACCTAGATGAAACTGCATCACCCATTTTTTAGCATGATACATTTTAGCTAAATGGTATAAAATACAAGACTGAAAAAGAATCGCTTCTCCTGCAAAAATAGCTTGTCCAGATAATCGTTTTTTAAATATCTTATTCACTTCCTCTTCCGTAAAATCCACTCCGTATAGTTGATTTAATCCATGGTCAGCAACTCTACCGCCTAATCTGTGAAAAAATTCAATGCGATTTTCTAAAGCGGCTAAAAAATCCGTTAAATCTCGAATAGGCCTATTAGCCACCTCAGAAAGTTCTTGAACTTTTTCCAAAAAAACAGGATTATCAATCACAACCAATTTATCAGGTCGAAAACCTGGTAGCATTTTACATCCCCACTTTTTTTGACTTAATTTTTCATGATGGGCTAAACTATCGGTTGGGTCATCAGTCGTGCAAACCACCTTGACCTTCATTTTAGTTAATAATTTTTGAGCAGAAAATTGGGCTGATTGTAATTGATTACTTGAATTTTCATAAATGGCCTCTCCTGTCTTTTTATTTAGTAAATCCTGAATATTAAAGTAACGTTGAAGTTCCAAGTGCGTCCAATGGTACAATGGATTTCGCATGGTATAAGGTACGGTTTCCGCCCACTTAAGAAACTTAGTCTTATCTCTTCCTTTTCCAGTAATATATTTTTCATCAATACCATTAGCACGCATGGCTCTCCACTTGTAATGGTCCCCTTTTAACCAAATTTCTGTGATGTTTTCATATTGTTTATTAGCAGCAATTTCAGCTGGCGGAAGGTGATTATGATAGTCAATGATAGGCATATCTGCCGCAAATTCATGGTATAATCTAGCTGCTGATTTATTGTCTAATAAAAAATCTTCGTTTAAAAAAGGCTTCATTTTGAATGGTAAATGATGAATGATAAATGTTTAGTAATAGTTATCCGCTAAAAAAACAAGATTAAATCTAAAGTATTTTATTACTACAATTATCTATAATTTCTTTTTAAAGGTTAGCTATGTTCTGCAAGGCTTCTAACGATCCCTAATTCTAAACCTCTTAATTCTGCTAGTCCTCTTAAACGACCAATAGCTGAATAACCAGGGTTAGTTCTTTTAGTTAAATCATCAAGCATTTTATGCCCATGGTCAGGTCGAAAAGGAATCGATGATTTATGGTTTTGCTGAACTTTTACTAGGGCTTTCATCACAGCATACATATCCACATCACCCTCCAAATGGTCAGCCTCATGAAAATTATCCATCTCGTCTCGCTTAGTTGCACGTAGGTGTACAAAATTAATTCGATGCCCTAAATTTTCAACCATTTGAGGCAAATCATTATCCGCTCTTACGCCAAATGAACCTGTGCAGAAGCACAATCCGTTATTAGGCGAATCTACAGCATCAATAATCACCTTAGCATCTGCTTCGGTACTTACTACTCTTGGCAATCCAAACAAAGAAAAAGGCGGGTCATCTGGATGAATCGCCATTTTTACATTAGATTCATCCGCTACAGGAATAATCTCCTTTAAAAAGTATATTAAGTGGGATTGCATTCGTTTGGCATCAATATTTTCATAGGTATCTAAAATCGCTTGAAAATTAGCCAAGCCTGAAACTCCGTCAGTTGTTCCACCTGGCAATCCAGCAATGATATTTTTAGTTACTTTAGAAATTTCAGTTTTATCCATTTGCTCGAACCGTTGCTTAGCCGCTTTTTGCTCTGCTTCGGAATAATCGTTTTTAGCTCCTGGTCTTTTTAGAATATATAATTCAAAAGCCGCAAAAACTGCTTTTTCAAAACGCAAAGCAGTTGAACCATCAGCCATAGGATAATCCAAATCCGTTCTAGTCCAATCAACAACTGGCATGAAATTATAAGTAATAATCCGCACATTGCATTTGCCTAAGTTCCGTATCGATTGCTTATAATTTTCAATGTACCTTTTATAATTTCCAGTTTGCCTTTTGATATCTTCATGAATGGGCACACTTTCTACTACAGACCATTCCAAGCCTGCATCCTCGATTATTTTTTTCCGTTTTTGGATTTCGGTAACCGTCCAAATTTCTCCATTTGGAATTTGATGTAAAGCATTCACTATGCCTGTTGCACCTGCTTGTCGGATGTCGGCAAGGCTGACAGGGTCATCTGGGCCGTACCATCTCCATGTTTGTTGTAATTTTTTCATACGTAATACGGATTGTTAATCCGATGCTTAAAATTGCGAATCTATAGGTCGCCGTTATTAAAAAAAAAATTAGATAGTCAATTCACAATCCGTGTTACATTAAACCCCAGAAAAGGCACTAAATCCACCATCCACAGGCACAATAATCCCCGTAATAAAACTAGAGGCATCACTACATAACCATAATAAAGTACTTGTTAATTCTTCTGGTTCTCCAAAACGTTTTACGGGGGTTTCATTTACAATGGTTTGACCTCGAGCAGTTAAACTGCCATCTTCATTGGTCAATAAACTCCGATTTTGGTCGGCAATAAAAAAGCCAGGTGCAATAGCATTCACTCGGATACCTTCTCCAAATTTATGTGCCATTTCTACCGCCATCCATTTAGTAAAATTGTCAATTGCCGCTTTAGAGGCAGAATATCCAACAACTCTTGTAATAGCTTGTTGAGCTGCCATGGAGGAAATATTGACCACACAACCTTTTTTCTGTTCAGCCATCACCTTTCCAAAAACCATAGTAGGTAAAACGGTCCCTTTTAAGTTCAAATCTGTTACTCTGGTAAAATCATGCATCGACAAATCAAAAATATTTTGCTCAGGCATAATCGTAGCCCCTTTCATATTTCCGCCAGCTGAATTCACTAAAATATCAATCCTACCCCACTTTTTCATGACTTTCTTTTGAGCTGCTGCTAATTGTTTTTCATCTAGTACATCCGCAACCAACGCAATAGCTTCCCCTCCATTCTTTTTAATGTCCTTCACCTTTTTTTCAACCTTAGATTTGGTACGACTTAGAATACCAACTTTAGCACCAGCATTGGCTAAACCCGCTGCCATTGCTCCTCCTAAAACACCTGCCCCTCCTGTAATAATGGCAACTTTCCCTTTTAATTCAAACATTAATTTTGTGTTTTTTGATAAAAATTATTTCCTATAATAGTTTAAATCTATTAACAATATATAAATTCACTCTCTCCAAATAGTCTCTTTAGCATAAGCCGTTGGGCGGTTTGGCAAAGTTACCTTATTTTCTTTTACATAAATTGCCCAATCTTTAAGTAATTCTGTTAAAATTTTTGGATTAGTTGTTGCTAAATTATTTTGTTGACCAATATCCGTTGATAAATCATATAATTCCCATTCATTCGTTCCATACGGGTTTTCCATCCATTCCGCTTTCCATTTGCCTTTCCTAATACCTCTACGTCCATAAAGCTCCCAAGCATGGGCTTTATCCTTCGGGTGAACGGATTCAACCTCACCCAATAACCAAGGCACCATTGAAGTACCATCCATTGGCAATATTTTTCGTCCATTATAGGTAGTCATAGGGTGTTTCACCTTAGCTAATTCCAAAAAAGTAGGTGCCAAATCCATCACAGAAAAAAAATCATGGTTAATCGTGTTGGCTTTCAATTTTCCCTTAGGGTATTTAATCAGGGCGGGTACTCTGACTCCACCTTCGCTAGGAAAAGCCTTATAATATTTAAAAGGTAAGGAACAAACTTGTGCCCAACCTGTGCCTAGCTCGACATAAGAATTTAGTTTTCCCATATTAGATAAACTATTATCAAAAGTGGTATCTACCCATGCTCCTGTTCCTTCGTACCCCATGATACTATTCCCTTCTGCCCCATTGTCAGACATAAAAATGATTAAGGTATTTTCATAGATTCCAATATCTTTTAAGTGTTGAAGGACTTTACCTGTATGAAAATCCAACCGCTCTATCATTGCGGCATAAATTTCCATGGATTTACTAGCACTTTGTTGAGTCTCCAAATCCAATTCCTCCCAAGGTTCAACATTTGGACTCAATGGAGGAAGTTCCGTATTGACAGGAATCACCTCCGCTTTTTTGGCTTTTGCCAGTCGTTCTTCCGCTAATTTTTCATAACCCGCATCATAATGTCCTTGATATAAATCAACAAATTCATCTGGAACTTGTAAGGGCCAATGCGGTGCAGTAAAAGAAAGAAAATGAAAAAAGGGCTTGCCTTGTTCCTGGCTTTCATTAATAAACTGAATAGCATTATCAGCATAAAATTTAGTAGAATAAAAATCACTAGGTAATGCACCAACTAAGCTGCTATCTTGGCTATAAGGTGATTCTGGTATAAAAGATAAAAAAGGTTGTTTATCAGAAAAGTGTCCTCCTCCACCAGGCAATAAACAAAAAGAGCGAGTAAATCCTCTATTAAAAGGCCACTGTTCCTTTTTACTGGGCGAGCCTAAATGCCATTTTCCAACAATGGAAGTATGATACCCCGCATCTTGCAATAAGCTCGGAAAGGTAACCACATCAAAATTCAAATATCCTTCATATCCTTTTAACCCTAATTGGTTTTCTGACCAATCTCCATCCATTGTACCATAACCGTTTCGATGAGCGTCTATTCCTGTCAATAACATAGCACGTGTAGGGGAACAAGTTGGTCCTGTACAAAACGAAGTAAACCGAGTACTCCTTTTAGCCAAAGCATCTATATTAGGCGTTTTAATTTCACTACCATAGCAACCTAAATCTGTAAATCCCAAATCATCTGCCACGATTAGCAGGATATTTGGTGGTTTTGTATTGTTGTTGGTTTTTTCTGTTGATTGACAAGAAAAAAATATTGTTAATAGTAGTAAACTGGAAATGAATGGGCGCATAAAACCATTTTAAATTAAATTTTCTTAGATAGGAATTCTGAGCAATTATGAAGATAGCACCAAAGATAATAAAACTCTGAAGTTAGCCGATTAGTAGCCTGAATTTAATCGACCTGAATTAGATTTTTGTAAATAGGAGTTTTTTAATTCGGAATCTCCCCTACCACTTCTTTTTTCCAAATATCCAATTTATTTTTCAAATCTTCAAAAATGGCAGGTTCTTGAGCCTTGATGTTTTCTTTTTCACCGATATCAGTTGCCGTATTATGTAAAAATTCTCCCAATTCTAATTCGACTCCCTCGTAAATTGTGGACCTTTTAGCATAACTATTTTCATCCAAATTAGCCCATCGATACTTCCACTTTCCGGACCGAACCGCAGCTTGTTCTCCACCAAACCAAAATAAGGTTTCATGTGCTATATCCGCATTTTGTCCTTTTAATAATTGGTGTAAACTTATCCCATCCAAGGTAGTTGGCTTAGGTACTTTTGTAGCATCCATCAAAGTGGGTAATAAATCCATAGCGCTCACCATATTGTCAGACACCCTATTTTGTTGATATTCTCCTTTCCAAGAAATGAGCAATGGAATCCGCAAACCGCCGTCGTACATCGTGTACTTTCCACCAGCAAATGGTCCATTATCTGCGTAAATTTGGGTGGACCCACCATTATCTCCCACATAAATTATTATGGTATTTTCTAATTGATTCGTTGACGCTAAATAATTTGTCACTCGTCCAATTTCCTTATCTAAATAATACAATTGCCCTAAATAATGTGCTCGTCCTTCTGGGTTATTTGGTTTTCGACCATTCTCATACCATTCGTAATAAGTCTCTTTTGTTGGGTCCCAATCTGCCATTCCTTTTAAATTATGTTTATCCAAGTATTCCTGTGGTAATTGATGGGTAAAATTATGGACTGCATTAAAGGATAAGGTTAAAAAATATGGTTGGTCATTAGTTGTTTTATTTTTAATAAATTGAATAGCTTCTTCACTTAATATTTCTGTTGCAAATCCTTTTGCTCTTTCTCTATTATTCTGTCGAAAAAAGCTTTCCATTTTAAGACTTTGCTTTGGTTTAGGTGCTTTTTCCATTAATTTTCTATAAGCGGTCTCTTTTTCACTATCATGGATTAAATAATGCTTCCGACCTCCATTAAATCCAAATAACTCTTGGAAGCCATGATTTAGTGGGAAACTTCTATGTTCCGTATTTGCATCATTGCTCCCAAAATGAAATTTTCCAATCATGCCCGTACTATAGCCTTTATCCAATAACAACTCCGCCATCGTTGGAATTTCTGGGTTCGATAAACCGTTGCCTCCATACCAAAATACTTGTTGTCTTTGATGATAAGTCCCTGTCATTAACCCGATTCTTGATGGGCTACAAATCGGGCTACTGGCAAAGGCATTGGTAAAGCGAGTTCCACTTAAGGCTAGTTTATCTAAGTTGGGGGTTTGGACATCTGAGGCTAGTTGGTTGATGCTCATGTCAGCATAGCCATGGTCATCAGCTATTATTAGGAGGATGTTGGGCTTTTTATGTTTAGTACTTTCTTGGACAGGAGCTTGGCAGCTACAAAAGCCTATAATTAAAAATAGAATGAAGTATTTATACATATTTTGGAAATTTCTAATAATAAACAGCACAATTTAGTCAGATTATTAGAAAACACCTACCACGAATGGTTTTATATTTGGATTGTTTGTTTGATGATATTTCAATAATTAAAATAAGAAACAACTAACAGATGGTTTGTTCAAAATTAGGAGACATTTAAGATGATAGTTTTTTTTTATATTCAAATATTTCTCACAACGCCTCAACAACACAACGAATTAACTATCAATACTTTAAGCTGTTGTGTCGTGGTGTTGTAGTGAGAAACTAAATATGTCTGCGTGCTTAACTTAACACAAAATAGTATTAAATATATAATTCAGACAAGGAAGGTTTTAATCCCAATCGTTTGGTCGTTTCAATCGTCGCTGCAACCGCCGCTAATGGTGGAGCAATCAAAAAACCAATACCTATTGCCAATAAACCCATAAAAACTAGCCCGTTTCCTAGTGCTAAACCTTTATTAGACTTAACAAAACGAATACTATTTCGGACATTAAAATGTCGTTCTAAAGTATAGTCGATGTTCCCAAAACCAGCATAAAAAGATTGAACCCCAAATATTAAAAATGGAGCGAAAGGGCTAAAAATTGGAATCAATCCAGCCATTAATAGTAAAATTAATAAAAAGGATTCTCGAATAATGTTTCTTAGGGCAATTCGCAATCCTCGAACTAAATCTTTTGCGATTTGTGTAATAGAAAATTGGGTAGTAGTCGGTCTTCCTAATAAATGATTTTCTACCTTTTCAGACAATGGACTCATAAAAGGGGCACTTAATAAAATGATTAAGTGTTTATAGAGCATAAAGCCTAAAACAATCATTAAAACCCCACTAAAGACCGTTCCAATACGTTCGACTACAGAAACGCCCAATTCCCATGGATACCAAGCAATCAGTTGTTGCCCAATATCATCGGAAAAATTCCATGCAGCAACCCCAATAATAGATGCCAAAAACAAACTAATTAAGGCAGGAATAAGCACATACCCCCATAATCCTAATTTTGAAATGATACGAAGTGCGCTTCCATAAGCTGTGATACCACTCGATAATCCTTTAAGCATATTTTTTTGATACTAAAGTACTACGCTATTGAAAAAAGTGTTCATTTTTATCTACCTCTAAAAAGAATTGTTCGACGAAGGGAGCAGTTATACCAAAATAATTTCTAAAATACTAAAAACAAGCTACCAAAGACTAAAAAATAGCTAAGAGACAGAAATTTTACATTCAAGGAGCATCATTTTGGCTTTAAGTGCTGTTTTTTTTAGTTGCAAAGCCCATAAATCAGCATTTCTTGCAAAACATGCATTCTCTTAACACTTTCTTAACAAATATTTAGCCCCTTTCAGCTATTTTTGCGACCTCTCGAAGCAATTTCGAGTAGTTCTGACATAATTTCCGTCCATACTGACACATTTTCGCTGAAATTTTAACAATTTCGGCAAAAATGGCGGATTTAGTGGCATGGTACAGAAGTTGATGACTGAATGAATATCTTAATGTTTTCCAAAAATGATTTTTATTCAAATAGTCATTTTAAAAAACTACAACTAATTTATTAACCTTACTTAAAGTTTAAACTACAATGAAGCCTATTAATGATCGCGTAGTTGTAAAACCAGCACCCGCTGATACAAAAACGAAGGGTGGAATCATCATTCCTGACACTGCAAAAGAAAAGCCGCAAAGAGGCGAAATCGTAGCAGTAGGACCTGGTAAAGATGGAAACAAAATGACTGTTTCTAAAGGAGATATCGTTCTTTATGGCAAGTATGCTGGACAAGAATTGAATTATGAAGGTGAGGATTACCTCATCATGAGAGAAGATGACATTTTAGTTATTCTTTAAACGATGATTGGTTTATAGTTGGTGACGAACTTCCATTCCTCATTACCCTATGACCTCATCTCCTCATTAACCTATTTCATTAAACAAAAAAAGTAACAAAAACATGGCTAAACAAATTAGCTTCGATAGAGATGCCAGAGAAAAATTAAAAGCTGGTGTGGATGCTTTAGCAAATGCTGTAAAGGTAACGCTAGGGCCAAAAGGAAGAAATGTTGTAATTCAAAAAAGCTTCGGTGCACCTGCTGTAACAAAGGATGGTGTAACTGTTGCCAAAGAAATTGAATTAGAAGACCCTGTAGAAAATATGGGTGCACAAATGGTAAAAGAAGTTGCTTCTAAAACTGCAGATGTAGCAGGTGACGGAACGACTACGGCTACTGTTTTAGCACAAGCAATGGTAACTGCTGGATTGAAGAACGTTGCAGCTGGAGCCAATCCAATGGATTTGAAAAGAGGTATCGAGAAAGCAGTAAAAGTAGTAGTTAAGCACTTAGCAGGTCAATCTGAAGAAGTAGGAAAAGACTTCAAAAAAGTACAGCAAGTAGCAGCTATCTCTGCTAATAACGACGAAGAAATTGGTACTTTGATTGCGGATGCAATGAAAAGAGTAACTAAGGACGGTGTTATCACAGTAGAAGAAGCAAAAGGTACGGATACTTACGTTGATGAAGTAATCGGTATGCAATTCGATAGAGGGTATTTATCTCCATACTTTGTAACCAATGCAGAAAACATGGTTGCAGAATATGAAAACCCTGCTATCTTGATTCACGATAAGAAAATTTCCAACATGCAGGACATCGTTCCTATTTTGGAAAAAGTGGTCGGTGCAGGTCGTTCCTTATTAATCATCGCGGAAGACATTGAGTCTCAAGCATTGGGTGTTTTAGTAGTAAACAGATTACGTGCACAATTAAAGATTGTAGCAGTAAAAGCTCCAGGTTTTGGTGACAGAAGAAAAGCAATGTTAGAAGACCTTGCTATCTTAACAGGTGGTACAGTGATTTCTGAAGAAAAAGGATATAAATTAGACAGTGTTGAATTGGAACACCTAGGAACCTGTGAAAAAATCACTGTTGACAAAGACAACACAACGATTGTAAACGGTGCTGGTGAGCAAAGTCAAATTGATGCTAGAATCGGCCAAATTAAGTCTCAAATCGAAACAACTACTTCTGATTACGATAAGGAGAAACTACAAGAAAGATTGGCTAAATTAGCTGGTGGTGTTGCTGTATTATATGTAGGTGCAGCTACTGAAGTAGAAATGAAGGAAAAGAAGGACAGAGTAGATGATGCTTTACACGCAACTCGTGCTGCTGTAGAAGAAGGAATCGTTGCTGGTGGTGGTGTAGCATTAGTTCGTTCAATCGGCAGCTTAAGAAACATGAAGGGTGTGAATGAAGATGAAACTATCGGTATCGCTATCGTTAGAAAATCTTTAGAAGCTCCATTAAGAACAATTGCTGAGAATGCAGGTGTTGAAGGTTCTGTTATTCTTCAAAGAGTAGCAAGAAGTAAAGGCGACATGGGCTATAACGCTAGAACTGACAAGTTCGAAAACTTGAAAAAGACTGGTGTAATCGACCCAACCAAAGTAACTAGAATTGCTTTAGAAAATGCTGCTTCTATTGCCGCTATGATTTTAACTACTGAATGTGTTGTAAATGATAAGCCAGAAGCAGATGCTGGTGGACACGGACATGCACACGGTGGAATGCCAGGCGGAATGGGCGGAATGATGTAAGATTAGTGATTAGTTGTAAGTGGTGAGTGGTAAATCTGCTTTCTTGCTTATGATTACGCTTTAAAATATAAAAGCCTTCTCGGAGTTATTCGGGAAGGCTTTTTGTATTTAAAGATGCCCTATTTTAGTTCAGGTAAAAGCGTACTATACAATAGAAGTCAGCAGTCACAACTTCTAAACTATGCAAATAATAGTTTCCAAACTATAAATAATTTCTCCACCAGACAACCATATCCCAATTTCGTGTCCCTTAACTAAAAAGGGAACTTTGTAACTAATTTAATGAACCTAGAAAAAGCAATAAAGGCAGCAAAAAAAGGGAGCTCAATTGGGCAAAGATACTTGTATGATAAATACAAAGTATTCCTCTTTGCCATTTGCTTACGCTATAGCAGGGACCGTTCTGAAGCAAAAGATATATTTCAAGAGGGGTTCATTAATATTTATAAAGATTTACATCAATGTAATTCTACAGGACACCTAGAAAATTGGATGCGTAGAGTCATGGTAAATACTGCTTTACGATATATACGTAAATGGAAAAAAGATTGGCAACACGAAGACAGTCAAGCTTATGAAGAAGTGTTTCATAGTCAAGAAATCGTTTTCCAAAAATTAGAAATGGAAGAATTAACTCGCTTAATTCAACGATTGCCAGATGGCTATAAATTAGTTTTTAATTTGTATGTAATCGAAGGATATAGTCATAAGGAAATTGCCCATTTACTCGGTGTTAGCGAGAGTACCTCTAAAACCCAATTATTTAAAGCAAAGGCTGCATTGAAGAAACAACTTGAGCGACAATTACTAACATAAAAGAAAATGAAAAAGAGAAATTCTAAAGATAATTTAGAAGATTTATTTAGAAATCTGTTTAATGATTCACAAAAGATTCATGAGCCAGAAGGATGGAATATGCCCTCTGAGGACGATTGGGATAGCATCCAAAAAGGACTTAGTAAAGAAAAAAAGGAGGAAAAGAAATTTCTATATTGGGATTGGATAGCAATCGCTGCAAGTGTATTATTTTTATTAAGCGTTTTTCAACTATATCAATCTAATCAAAAAATAGAGCGCTTATCAGATAAAATAATCGAAAATGACAAAACAGTACAAAAAATTCAATCTGATTTACTAGCCTTAAATAAACAGCAGGAAATTAAGCCTGCTGACTCAAATAGTGAACCACTCCATAATCCTACATACAATCACAAAGGATTAGATTTATCAACGGTCTCTAATAAAGAAGATGACCTTAAAGAAAAAACTGTATTTAACAACGTCAATGCTGCTAAAAACTCTCTTATTTCTAAATTCGTAAATCAAACCTCTTCCAATAAAAAATTGGAAGGGGCTATTTTAAAAACAGACATTAACCTAGTTACTATTGATAATAAAGACCATCGTAGTCATAAAAAAGAGTTGAATGTCTCCCTTCAACCTAAAGAAAAAAGGTTAAATACTTTTTCTATTTTAGATAAATTACCAACTTCTATTGCTCAGCTTGAATCGAAGGATAGAAGTATTAATTGGACCAAATCAACGATTACTCCTATTATCAAAAAAAGACCTAAATGGTATGTGGCAGCGAGCTATGCTACTGTTTTGACGACTGTCAAAGACAAAGGGCCAAAATTAGACAAAAATGAGTTTTTCCCTCGGCAAGAAACACAAAAAACAGCTTATTCTACGGGTCTTCAATTTGGGATTAAATTGGATAAAGGATGGTCTATAGAAACGGGGTTACACCTTTTTTCTATTAAGAAATCGATGCAACATAACAGAATAATTCCTTATGATTTTTTACAAGAACGTTTAAACAATAATGGAGAGTATGAGAGTAAAGTAAACTTTGAATTAGGTTCTTCTGAAGGAGCTGTAGATACAGATATATCACTTGTTCGAAGTTCTTCCTCAACCGTTTCATCTGATGCCAAAATCAATATGGATATAGTCTTTTCTAGTGCTCGTAATTATTTGGATTTGCCATTAATTGTCAAAAAAGATTGGGCCATAGGGTCATTCGCCCTCAGTTTAAAAGCAGGATTATTAAATCGTTTTTTACTATCCAAAAACTTGGAATTACAGCAGATTATTATAGATGATGATACGCAATTTAACTCTCGGTCGAGTAATTTTAGAGAACGAACAAGTTCTAGTTCAAAAAATAACTATTCTGCACATTATTTGGTTGGCACAGGTCTAGAGTACACCTTTATCGAAGGACTTTCTTTTTATATAGAACCTACTTTTATTAGAAGTATACAACCAGTTATTAGTCCAAGAGGAGCAAGTATTTTTACGAAGAACAAAATGCTTAATGTTGGCCTAAGGTATGAATTATAAGTTTTTGTCTTGTTTAATAAAAAAAATCAATTCGACTTGATAACAGGATACCACTCCTGATTAAAGAAAATATGTTTTGAAAAACCAGAGATGGTTCGAATACATCCTCAAAATGCACTTTGAATACATCCGAAATGCATAACCCTTATGTTATGAATGGTAAGAAGCTTTCTTAGATTTTTTTTGGAAAGGAAGAGCCTTGTAGATGTTATCGAAAAACCAATACAAAATCATTCAAAACCCTAAAAATAGACCAATATGAATTATAATACCTTTTCAATTTTAATAGCCGCTATTATACTGAGCCTGGTAAATGTTACAAATGCACAAACACTTACCCAATTTGGTCCAGATGGTTTTGTGAGAATAGAAGAAGGTTCAGGTGGATTCTTTGCAGACCTTGATGCAGGAGACCGGTTTAGCCGAGATCATGCGGTTGCAGGAGATGTTAATGGTGATGGTATTCTTGACCTTATAATTGGGGCTCGTTCTGATGATGATGGTCAAACAGATGCAGGTGCAGTCTATATTGTTTTTATGAATAAAGATGGTACCGTTCAAGACAATCAAAAAATATCAGCGCTAGATGGTGGATTTCAGGAAACCTTACTGGAAGGTAATTTTTTTGGCTACGGTGTAGCAGGCATTGGCGATTATAATGGTGATAATATTCCAGACATTGCAGTCTCGGCACCCTCCTCCACTAATAGAGCCTTATATATCATTCATTTAAACAGGGATGGAACGGTAAAAAACTATGTCAAAAATGCCGATATTATTGCGCAAGGATTGTCAGCTATTGGTGATTTAAATCTGGATGGTAAAATTGATTTAGTTGCCTGCGACCCCAATTCAAACTCCGGTGGAACTAACCGAGGTGCTATAAATATTTTGTTCTTAGATGATGCCTCACAGGTAATCACTGACCATACAGTAACTATTAGTTCCACCTCAGGTGGTTTTGGCACTGGATTGGAAGATGGGGATAGATTTGGAGGAAGAGAAGTTGCCATACTTGGAGATATTGACGGCGATGGTACGCAAGAAATGGCGGTTGGTGCTTTTATGTCAGATGGGGGGAAAGGTGCTGTTTGGATTCTTTCTCTTGACCCGGCCAATTATAATGTGGTGTCAAAACTAAAAATAACAGAAGGATTAAATGGCTTTAACGACACCTTGACGACAGGCGAAAATCCTAATGGCTCTGCCGGAGCTCAATTTGGGCATGCCATGTGTGCTGCAGGAGATTTGAATGGGGATGGTACTATAGATTTGATAACGGGCGCCAATCAGCAAAATGAAGGAGATGGCTACATTCTTTATCTGAATAATGATAAGACGGTAAAAACCTATACCAAATTAAATGGGTCGCAAGGCGGCTTTGGCTTTGAATTTGGCAGCGGAGAACGTTTTTCTCGTTCGGTTTCCTTTGTTGGTGATTTACGTGGAGACGGTACAATTGCAGTAAATATGGGTGGTGGTGTAGGCCCAGGAGGAACAGGAACTCTATATTTGTTATTCTTCAAGCCTTGTAATTTCACGCAAGAGCCAGGACTCAATCATTGGAGTGGAGGTAATACCTTATTCACCAATTGGAGTCATCAAATGCAAATGGTTACAAGTGATTCCTTAACACTCGAACAATGCACTTTTAAAGCCTTTGAAATGAATGCTCCTTTTATGACTTATAATTATAATGATGGAAGATGTATTTGTAAGGATGCTACTGCTACTTTAGTAACCAGTTCAGAATTAAGTACTGCTTTTTCGAATGAATGTGCTAGTAGTTTAACAGCTACAAATATCAATGAACTTAGTTATGAACACACCATTGCTATTTATCCTAATCCTACTATTGGTAACATTGTTTTATCTACCACACAAACTTCATTCTCTGAAAATGATAGGGTAATGCTATTTAGCATCATGGGGCAATTACTTTATGCTTCAATTATTAATAGTCCCCAAACTAACGTTGATTTATCAAATTATCCTAGTGGAATTTATCTTGTTCAAACCAATATTCAAGGGGTGGCCAAATCATTTAAAATAGTAAAAGAATGATTGGAAAAACAAACCTTGCTCAAATTTTTCTAAAAAAAATACGTAAAACTCATCTGCATGAAACGTTTATTTAGCAGTTTTTTATTTCTGTTTGGCCTAATGGTTTATTTGGTTTTATTGGGCAATCGGTCAGGTTCACCTACGGGCAGAACAGGCGCTCCTGGTGAAACAACTTGTGGTACTAGTGGTTGTCATAATACTACCCCCAATACTGGTTCAGCTACCATTAATTTAACTTTAAATGAGGCCCAAACGGCTTACCAATTAGGCGAAATGCATAAAATAGCGATTGCTATTGCTGGTGCTCAAGCAGCAGAAAGGAATGGATTTGAAATTGTGGCATTAGATGCCCAAGATAATACGATAGGCGAATGGATTTTAACAGGAAATGATAAACAAGAAAAAAGTGGAAGCGGTCGAAATTATATAACCCAAACTACTGATGGTTCGGCTCAAACTACTTGGGAGATTGACTGGAAAGCACCTGAAATCGACGCAGGGGCAATTACGTTTTATTTAGCAGTAGTTGATGCGAACAATAATGGTGGTAGAACAGGAGATGATGTTTATACCTCTTCCTTGTCCGTTGAAGCAGAAATAGCCTCAACCCTCAAAAATATTAATAGTTTGGAAAGGTCTAACATTTACCCCAACCCTGTAGGGCAACACCTTAATTTAGAACTCGATTTATCCACACCTACTTATTTGACTGGAACAATACGGAACGGAATAGGTCAATCAATTATTCAATTGTTTCAAGGAGATATAGTCGCTGGAACAATAGTGAAATCGATTGCACTACCACAGAATTTAACGAAAGGTTATTATTTCTTAGAATTAAGAAATTCAGGCGGAGGGATAAAAAGTATACCATTTGTGAAAAAATAATTCGTAGACAACTAATACGAATTACATAGTACCTTTCAAATAGACTAATCATCGAAGAAAAAAGTAATCAGCCTACCTTCAAAAATGGAGTGTAAGCCCTATATTTTAATGTAAAATTTAAAGATGGATATAGTGGCTGGAGCGTTTATTAAAATGTTTCAGCCACCTTTTACTTGTCCTATTCATTTATTAAAAATTCAATAATGAAGTTAACTTTACAGTTATTATTTATGCTTTTTGCTGGTTTGGTTCATGGTAAATTATATGCTCAAGATTTAAGCAAGACGATGATAAAAGCCGATTATTCCAATAAATCGCTAGACCTTGTATTATTAGATTTAAAAGTAGGTTATCGTCTAAATTTTGAATATGAAGAAAACGATATCCAAGGAATTGTCATTAATAAATCCTTTCGCAAATTACCCGTGGCAGAAGCGATGAAGGTCATTTTGACTGGAACTGGATTGACCTACGAAATTATCCCTCCTAGAACTATTCGTATTTTTAAAGGGCAGTTACTAAAAAAAGCAACAATAACAGCCTCCACGCTTCAACCCATAAAAAAGAATTTCACCCTTAATGGTATAATCAGAGATGCCAACTCGGGAGAAACTCTCCCCTTTTCGACCATTCAAGTGCGAGGAACAAATGTCGGAGCGTCCGCTAATGTAGATGGACAGTTTACCCTATTTGGCATCCCTTCCGATACCGCTTTATTGGTCGTACAATATCTTGGTTACCGAACCAAATATACCCGTTTAGAGCCTAGCATGGATTTGGAAAATTTCAGTATTGAAATGGTCGATTTTAGTCAAGAATTATCCGAAGTATTAGTAGTTGCCGAAAAAGAAGAACAATTATTAAAGGCTTCGACAGGGATTAGTAAAATTAGTGTTTCCCCTGCTCAATTAGCATATTTACCTAGCTTTGGTGAGAAAGATGTCTTTCGGTCTTTACAATTATTACCGGGTATTAGTGGTTCGCAGGAAAATTCTTCGGGTTTGTACGTACGAGGAGGAACACCCGACCAAAATCTGATTTTATTTGATGGATTTACGGTTTATCATGTAGACCATTTATTCGGCTTTTTTAGTGCTTTTAATAGCAATGCCATTAAGGACGTACAATTGTATAAAGGCGGTTTTGAAGCCAAGTATGGAGGTCGATTATCCAGTGTGGTAGAATTGACTGGAAAAGATGGAAATTCCGAGGAATTAAATATGGGCATTGGTTTAAGTTTGTTAAGTGTGAATGCTTTTGTAGAAGCGCCTTTATTTAATGGAAAAGGTTCTTTTTTAGTAGCAGGAAGAAGGTCTTTCCAAAGTAATTTTTATGGTAATTTATTTGACTCCTTTACAGAAGCAAACGAAGGGACAACTGAAGTACAGCAAGGCCCTGGAGGACGAGGTGGGAGATTTGGTCAACAAGAAGTCCAGCCGAATTCCTTTTTTTATGATTTGAACGCTAAGATGACTTTCCGCCCTACTAAAAATGATGTACTAGCGCTAAGTTTTTATAATGGACAAGATGATTTGGATAACTCCCGAATAACCGATAGTTCTTCTTTTGCAGGTGGGTCTTTTGGTGGTGGAGGTGGAGCTAATAATTTTAATTTCCAAAACAATAGTACTGACCTAACTCAATGGGGTAATTGGGGGGCAAGTCTAAAATATGCACGAAAATGGTCTGACCGTTTTTATACGAATGCAAATATTTCTTACTCGAATTATTTTAGTGAACGAGATAGAAGAAATGAAGTTGAAATTACCCGAAATGATACGATTACGAATAGAATTACAGGCAGTTATGAGAATAACGATTTAAAAGATGTGACCCTTAAAATTGATAATGAATTGAATATTAGTCAAGCAAACAAATTGGAATTTGGTCTACAAGCTACCTACAATGACATTGCCTATGAGTTTACCCAAAATGATACGATTAGTGTACTTGATAGAAGAGATAAGGGCTTGACCAGTTCTTTTTATGTCCAAGATAAGCATACGGTTTCTGACAAATTGATTCTTACCGGTGGACTACGAACCACTTATTATGATGTCAATAATAAAATTTATCTCGAACCAAGAGCATCTGTAACTTATCTTTTGACGGATAAAATTAAACTGAAAGGGGCTTGGGGAAAATACAATCAACAGGCTACCAGAATTGTCAGAGAGGACATCCAGCAAGGTAGTAGAGATTTTTGGTTATTAGCTGATGATGAACGAGTTCCTGTTAGCGCTGCTCAACATTTTATTGGAGGAATAAGTTATGAGACGCCTTCTTTTTTATTGGATGTTGAAGCGTATTATAAAAGGTTAGATGGCTTATCTGAGTATACAACTCGGTTAACGCCTACTGGTCGCGGTCCAAATCGAACCTTAGATTTTGAGGAATTATTTTTTACAGGTACTGGAGTTGCCAAAGGTTTGGAATTTTTATTACAAAAGAAGGTCGGCAAATTTACAGGTTGGATAGGCTATACCTTAGGAGAAGTAAAATATGATTTTGAAGCATTTGGAGACCAACCATTTTTCGCTAACCAAGACCAAACCCATGAGTTAAAAATTATTAGTAGTTATAAATGGAGAAAATGGAATTTTAGCGCCACTTTCATTTATGCAACTGGCAAACCTTACACTGCACCAACAGGTTACTATGAATTGACTTATTTGGATGGAACCACTGCAGATTATTTTGAAGTAAGTGATAAAAATGCCTTACGATTACCCGCCTATCACCGCTTTGATTTCTCAGCAACAAGAGATATGAAAATTGGCAATTCTAATGCAAGCTTGGGTCTTTCTCTATTTAATATTTACAATCGGAATAACGTATGGTATAAGGAATATGAAGTTATTGAAGGCGAATTATTAGAAACAAATATATCCTTATTGGATTTTACCCCAAGTTTGTTCTTTACCTGGTCATTGCGATAAAATCACTAGCAATTTTAATACTTAAAAAATCAAACTAAATATTTATAAAAATCATGAATCCACCTATAAAAAATCTTTTTTTGTTGCTTATTTCAGTATGCACGATTAGTGCCTGTACTGAAGAACAAGGTAACATTAGTTTGGATGCTCAAACAGCAGTCGTCCAAGCCTATTTATTCGCTGGACAACCCGTTGATTCAGTACGTATTACTCAATCCTTTTCTTATGCTAGGGAAAATACTGATTTAATCACCTTAGAAGACCTTGAGGTAGCAATTTCTGATGGTTCTGAGACCTTTCCTTTGTATCATAAAAACGAGGGCACCTATCAAAATATAGCACTTATTCCCGAAAATGGGAAGACTTATAATTTAACCTTTCTGCATAATGGAGAAACGGTTAGTTCTGAAACTTTTGTTCCTGAAAAGAGGGAAGTTACTATTTCTGAAACGTCTATTGGGTTAGAAAAAGTAGAAGCTACAACAGGTTTTCCTGGCGGTGGCCCTCCCGGAGGTGGATTTGGCGGCGGTGACGATGAAGCCATAGAAGTAATATGGGATAATCCTACAGGGGATTATTATTATGTAGTTGTAGAAAACATTGAAGAGAATCCGGAATTTGTCAATGACCGATTGGCACAATTTCAAGCAAATGGAAATGCTCGTCGATTTTTCCGAATTACAGAGCCAGAAATTTCTGATTTTCATGCAGTGAATGCTAGAAGAGATTTGACACAGTTTGGAACTTATCAAATTATAGTGTATCGGGTAAATCCCGAATATGCTGCTTTGTACGAGACATCTGGTAGTTCTTCAGTGACCATTTCTCAACCACCCAATAATATTGAGAATGGTTTAGGCATTTTTACAGGAATCAGTAGTGATACGGTTTATTTGGAAGTCGTTAAAATTTAGTTAGTTGAAGACTTTTTATAAGACTACTCAATGAATAATAGCTATTTAGGTAGTATGAGCATTTTACTTGGTCATTGAAAAAATAAATCGATCTTAACTTGTTTTTCGAATGATTTTTACAAATAATTTCATTACCGTACACTTTTATGAAATCGAGGACGCTAGTAGGGGCAATCCCTTGTGGTTGCCCTAGTGTGGGCAACCACAAGGGATTGCCCCTACCAAAAATCGTTCAATAATAAAAAGTGTACAGTAGAGAACAAATAATAGGTAACATAGCTCTCTGAGCAGCGAAAAATAGAGTTATATGGGGCAAAGAGAGCTATATTACTTTTTGTTTGGGACAACTGATGTGTTACAAATTCTTCACTTCCAAATAAACTGCCAAATGATCACTAAACCCACCAAAATATTCATCTCCTCCATAAGTCCGATTAGGTCTAGGTCCGTCCGATGGATGTTCGAATAAAACCAATGGGTCATTAAAAACATTAAAGCCAACGACCTTCATTTTTCCAGTCTCATCTAATAATCGGCCAGACACCACCGCTTGGTCTATCATCTGCCAACCATCAAAGAAATAACTTCCTACGGTAGGGCTACTGATTGGCACCGAACAATTATAAATTTCATTATTAATGGTCGTAGGCTTTTCCAAATTAGCCTTCAATACATCCAGCATACTTGGATTAGTTGGTTCGTCATTAAAATCTCCTATGGCTACTATATTTGCATCTGGCTCAATCTCCAAGATATCATCCATTGCTTGCCTTAAAATAGAGGCAGCATATTCTCTTTTGCCAGAAGTAGCCGCTACTCCCCCACTCCTCGAAGACCAATGATTCACAAAAACATAGACAATTTCATCTAAATAACTACCTTTTACTAAAAGAATATCTCTAGTTGTGCTAAACTCAGAAACGGATGCAGGTAAATCCACTTCTATGGCTTCTGATTCTATAATGGTAAAATCTGCTTTTTTGTATAAAAGTGCTACATCAATCCCTCTGAAATCTGGCGAATCATAATGTACTACGCCATAATCAAATGGTTTCAATTTATCCGAAGCTGCTAATTCTTCTAATACTTTTTTATTTTCTACCTCCGAAAAGCCCATCAACATCGGGAAATTAATCCCTTCCATGACTAAACCTATATTCCTAATCTTTTCTTGGTAACGAGTATCCGTCCAGTTTTTTGGTGAAGAAGGTAAAAACTCATTATCGTTTTGATTATCAGGGTCATCGACCGTATCAAAGAAATTTTCCACATTATAAAAGCCAATTCTAAAGTCTCCTTCGATTACAGGAGTCGGAGTTGGGGTAACTGTAGGAGGAGGTTCAACAATTGGAGGGGTTGGTGTTACGGTTGGTGTTTTTTCTTTTTCACAACTACTTAATAAAAGTAAACCGAAAAGTAAGTTGAAAACAATAAGGTGACGAATATTCATTATGCGTATCAATTATTCTAAGAAAACAATCCCATGACCAAGAAAAAAATTGGGGGGTCACAGGAATTTTATCTCCCCGATTAAACTTTAAAACGTAGAAATAAATTATATTTTATTTTGTAAAATTCTTCTTTTGTCAATTTTTAGCGATTCCGGCTATAATATTTCCATAATAGCTGTACCATAAAGGTATGAGACACAAAAATCAATGGAATAAAAGTTGTTAATACCGCAAAAAGTCGAGCATCTAAAGTATTTACTTGCGCCACGAATCGTGGGACATCATATAAGGTAGCAATCAATAAATCTAATAACCCCACTATATTCAATAATACTGGAAAAATCATTGCTCCTTTCCATTTTCTATGTAAAAACATCAAAGACAACATACTCAGTATAGAACAAGCTACATCAAACAAAGTCAATCGCAGTACATCGTTGAATGGTAAAATCTCTCCAATAGAAGTTAAGCCTGGTATCATCAGGGAGATAGATATGTATCGAAAAAGATGGATACAGATAAAAGGCATGATTAATTTCTCAATCGGCCATTCTTTAAAATTCTCTAAAAAAACGGTGGCTATTAAAAATCGCCAACTGATAGTACCAAAGATAAAAGAAAGGGGCACTAGCATCCCATAGTTAAATTCCATAATTCGTTTTGAAAATTCTCTTATTATAAGGCTATTTAAAATTTTGTACTTTTTTTAGTATTTTTATACTAAAAAAGAGGAGCAGCTCCAAAATTATAATTATTTTCGCCATCCATTACATTTGAAGGACTAAAAATCAAATTTTTATTCTTCTAATTTTTATAAATAAACTTTAAAATGAGATTAAAAAATAGAATAGCCATTGTAACTGGTGGCTCCAGAGGAATTGGTCAAGCCATTAGTGAATTATTTGCCAAAGAAGGTGCGACGGTGCACATTTGGGATTTATTAGAAGAAGGCCAAATAGTAGCAGAACAAATCCAACAAAAAGGAGGAAAAGCTACTTTCCGAAAAATTTCTATTACGGATAAGGAAGCAGTAGAAGCTGAAATGGCTAAAATTCATGCTGAACATGGTAGAATTGATATCTTAATTAATAATGCAGGTATCACTCGGGACAAGACTTTAACAAAAATGTCAGATGATGAATGGGATTTAGTCATCAATGTAAACTTAAAAGGGGTCTTCTTATGTACTAGAGCAGTTGCTCCTTACATGAAGGCTCAAAATTACGGTCGAATCGTTTGTGCCGCTTCTAATGTTGGTATTAGAGGAAATTTTGGACAAACAAACTATGTAGCTACAAAAGCAGGTGTTATTGGCATGTGTAAAACATGGGCTTTAGAATTAGGAAAATACGGTATTACTGCAAATAGTATTGCTCCAGGTTATACTGCTACACCAATGACAGATAAAATTCCTGATGCATTGGCAGACCAAGCAGTGAAGTTTATTCCACTACGCTTTAAAGCAGACCCAATTGATATTGCTTATGGCTATTTATATTTAGCATCAGACGAAGCTAGGTATGTTACAGGTATTTGTTTGCCAATTGATGGTGGAACTTCTAGATAGCATATAGCTCGATATTTTTTATCTGAGTAAAACTTATAATTATTATTTTATTTTCTCAGCCAGAGGTCTTCAGCATTTCTCGATTTGAAAACTTAATGCTTTTTGGGGAGTTCAAACTAGACTTTCTTTTCTTTTTTTCATTGAAAAAAAAAGAAACAAAACCTGCCTGCCGGCAGGCAGGAATTCTAGTTTTCTTCAAAGCAACCCATCCCTTCGGGGTCGGAACTTACGTTCCTCGTGCAGAATCCAACAGGCGGCCGCCACCTAATTAAGCGTGTTCCTAGGCTGCTTTACTAACTTGTTCTGTTACAAAAGCTAACGTTTTCGATTTTATGAGAAACTATTTTCAAAGTAAGATTTGCTGAAAGGTCTGGGCACAAAACTAAATAATCATGGAATTTAAAGATTTAGCAGCCTTAAAAGCACATAAAGGTAAGTCATTAGGTACTTCAGAATGGATGACTGTTTCTCAAGAAATGGTTAATGATTTTGCGAAAGCTACCTTAGATTTTCAATGGATTCACATTGATGTAGAAAAAGCAAAAAAGCATTCTCCATTTGGTGGACCTATTGCTCACGGATTTATGTCTTTGTCTTTATTACCAAGACTTTTAGAAGATGTATCGACGGTAAAAAGTGCAAAAATGGGTGTAAACTATGGCTTGAATAAGGTTAGATTTGCGCATCCAGTTCCTTGTGGTGCTAGAGTTAGGGCCCATGTGACATTGAAAGACTGTGAAGATTATGGGGATAACGGAGCAAAGTCAACATGGTCAGCTACCATTGAAATTGAGGGTGTTGAAAAACCAGCTTGTGTTGCAGAATTTATTTCCTTAGCATTTGAATAGTAATCTGGATACTGGATGCTAGATACTAGATATTAGCATCCAGCATCCAGCATCTAGTATCCAGCAAACCAGCATCCAACATGTCAAAGACTTTAAAAATTTCGCTTGCCGTAATCGCTATCCTAGCCATTATCGGTTTTTTTGTTTATAAATCTTTGTTTCCTGCAATGGTATTGGATGAAGTACCTAATCCAGTTAGAGACAGAGCTACTTTATCGAAAAATGTAGATGAGTCTGCTGTGCCGAAAAATGGGAATAAAAACTTGTATTGGGGTGATTTGCATGTACACACTACCCTATCTTTTGATGCTTATATTGGCGGAAATCGGGCTACACCAAACGATGCATATCGGTTTGCAAAGGGAGAGACAATTTCTGTATTGGAGCAAAACGTAAAAATTGATAGACCCTTAGATTTCGCAGCAGTTACGGACCATGCCGAGTTTTTAGGAGAATTGTATTCTATTCATACCCCGGAAGCAGCAGGACATAATGCCATGTATGCGCGCTATTTTAGAAGTGTAGGTTTAGATACTGTTAAGCAACGAGATTTGTTTTTAAAGTCTTTGGAAAGGGTATCTTCTGAACCTTCTCACATGCCATTTTTCCAAGGATTTGAAACCACTAAAAAGGCTTGGGACATAGAATTAGAAGCAGCCGAAAAACATTATCAGCCAGGAAAGTTTACAACTTTCGCTGCCTACGAATGGACTAACGGCGCAGCACAGTCGCATATTCATCGGAATATCATATTTAAGGATATGAAAGTTCCTGACTATCCTATCAGTGCTTTAGAGGCTAGAGATGGAGAAAGCATATTAAGTTTTTTAAACGAAATAACAGAACAAGGTGCAACAGTTATGGCTATTCCTCATAATACCAACCTTTCGGTAGGCGCTGGATTTGCTGAAAGAACCAAGGAATATGCAATTCTTAGAAATAAGTTTGAGCCTTTGGTAGAAGTCCATCAAGCCAAAGGAAATTCAGAGGTAACCGCTTCTTTTTGGGAAAACGATGAATTTGCCAATTATGAAAACTATACCTATGAACCAGCTTCTGAAAATAATTATGTCCGATATGCTTTAAAAGAAGGTTTGCGCCAAAAAGAAAAATATGGGGTCAATCCTCACAAATACGGCATGATTGGTAGTACGGATACCCATAATAGTGTACCTGGAAACACAGACGAATGGAGTGATTATTTAGGCAATCACTCTTTATTAGATAGAGACCCTATATTAAGGTCAAAAAGAGATTGGGTGTTAGAATTTGGTAGCGGTAAAAAAGTGGAAGATGCATTAAATCCTGGAGGCTTAGTCGCAGTATGGGCAGAGGCAAACACACGTCCTGACATTTATGATGCTTTGGCAAGGAAAGAAGTTTATGCCACTAGTGGAGGTAGAATTAAAGTGCGGTTTTTCGGCGGTTATGACTTTTTAGGTAACTATGAAAATTATGAAGCTTTGGTCAGTGATGGCTATGCCAAAGGAGTCCCTATGGGAAGTGATTTGAGTAAAAGTGAAAAAGCTCCTTCCTTTTTAATTTGGGCAGCCAAAGACCCTGAAGGTGCAAATTTAGATAGAATTCAAGTAGTAAAAGGTTGGTATAAAGACGGAAAATTAGCGGAAAAAATATTTAATGTAGCACTTTCCGATAATCGAGTACTTAACGCAGATGGAAGTGTGCCTTCCAATAACGCTACCGTTAATATGGAAACAGGAGCTTGGGATAAATCTAAAGGTGCAGTAAGTTTACAAACGGTATGGACAGACCCAGAATTTGATACAACAGCAGACGCTTTTTATTATTTAAGGGTAATTGAAAATCCAACGGCTCGATATACCTTATGGGATATCATTCGACATGGAGTTACTTATAAAGATACCACTCCATTGACGACCCAAGAAAGGGCTTGGTCTTCACCTATTTGGTATACTAAATAATAAACAAATAAAAGATGCTTTAACTATCCTTAGTAGTAAGATTAAAATAGATTCAGTTTATTCAGAGTCAAAGAATTAAGATAAGTCGTTTAAAGTGAACCACTTAGTTATCTTATTTCTTTGACGAGAATCTGAATTTATTTTAATCGCGTTCCTTAAGAACCAATAATATTTATAATAGCTGCAATTTTACCCCTCACTCTAGTTGTCGTTATTTGTGCAATGGTTAGCTTTAATTTTTCTTGAATTATCTCGATAAATTCTGAGGGAAGGATTAAAACAGCTTGCGTACTATTCGCAATTAAGTTAATTAGATTTTCTACGAAAATAGCTTTATTCTCAATATGATGTTTTTCATCCCATGGAGGATTGCTTATAAGAAAATAATTTTTATAAGCAGGAAATTGCAAAAGGCTATTATTAGTACTAAAATCAATATTTTTTTTTGCTAAAAGCGCACTTTTCTTCGCTATATCAATAGCCTCTTCACTCAAGTCGAAACCAATGTGCCTACTATCAGCATGGATAAAGGCAGACTCAATTAAAATGGTCCCTGAACCACAAAATGGGTCAATTACTAAATCATTCTTTTTAGGTGCAAGTAATCGAGCCATTGTCGCAGCAATGGGAGGACGCAACTGGCCTGGATATTGAATATTTCGCCAAGTTCTCCTATGTAGGGGAATGTCCTTTAAGCCAAGGCCAAAAAAGGCATAGGAATTTTCAAGATGACACCGCAACCTCAACTCATTATTCTTTCTAGGTGTTTTTTCTTTATTGCTAAGGGGTATTAGTTGACAATTTTTAACAATTATAGCATTCAATTTTTCTTCCACAGAAAATCGGTTAAAATTTCTTTTTCCGACAAAACTTAAGGTGACCCTAATATATTTGTGATGGTTCTCTTTTTTTAATCGCGGGATGATGATTTGCTCAAAATAGCTTTCTAAAATTTCTATACTAGCCTTAGCCCTTTCGATACCTTTACAGCATCCAACAAATCGAAAAACATCATCAGCTGTGCGCATTTGAGCAACTAATTTTGCTAATTCTTTTTCGTCAGGTCCATTTTGGTCAAATACTGCAAAAACATTCCTATGGCTTTGAAAAACCTGAAGTTCCTTCGTTTTTGTTTCCAATTCGGCTTTAAGCATGCTTTCGATTCCCACAGGGGTTCTAAACCAATATTTAACTTTTGCCTCATTCGGTTTTGTTAATTTCGGATTATCCTCCAACCATTTTGGAATATTCATAAATCTTGGTGCTTTTCAAATAGTAATCAAACTGTACAAAGGTAGCCATATTGGATAAAAGGAAAGGTCCTGTCACGGCATTAGGAGGGCGTTTCTACCACCACTTCCCTATTCTTATCTACAATCCATTCACTCCAAGACCCTGGATATAACTTTGGCGAAGTAATCCCCAAATGATGCATCACGAGCAAATTATGACATGCAGTAACTCCCGAACCACAATAAAATATAGTATTTCCTTTCGGTTGGTTTTCTAATAATTTAACAAACCGCTTTATTAAAGCTTGTTTATCTAAAAACAACCCATCTTTTCCTATGTTTTCTGTAAAAGGTGCAGAAATAGCACTCGGGATATGTCCTGCTATTGGGTCAAGCGGTTCTTCTTCTCCTCTATATCTTTTCGCCGCTCTAGCATCAATATAAATCAATTCTGGCGTATCAATATTAGCTTCCATAAATTGAACATCGACAATTAATTCAGGTCTAAGATTAGCTTTAAAGGACGACGGTTTAGGCGTTCTAACAATGGCATCTGTTGGAAAATTTTGGCTTGTCCAATATTTAAATCCACCATTTAATACTGCAACTTTATCATGTCCGAGCCATTTCAGCATAAACCAAAGTCTAGCCGCAATTCCACCATGGCTTGCATCATAAACAACCACTTGTGAATGCATATCTATTCCCCAATCAGACAGTTTTTTCACTATTTTTTCAATCGGCGGAAATGGATGTCTGCCAGTTTTCCCTTTAATAATTTCACCCGATAGGTCCTCATCTAAATGGGCAAATAAAGCATTTGGAATATGTGCCGACTGATAAGCTTTTCTTCCACTTTCTATATCAGTTGCTGAATGTCTAGCATCAATGATTACAAGATGCTCTTGGTCTAAAATACCATTCAATTCACTTGCAGAAATGAGGGTTGTAAACATAATTTAAAAATTAATAAATGTAATTTTAATTATCAAAAAAATTAGTGTGTTTTAAATGCATTTCACCAGATTGCCAACAATCATTTTTCCCTTTTTTCACCATCTCTGCATGAATACTTGTTTCCTTTTTTTCAAACTCATAAACATAAATCCTACCATAATGCTTTTCCGATAATTTTTGGTGAGCAATGGAGTCAGGCAATACTACACTTCCTAAAACTAGCCAAGCTTCTTTTTCATCCAATGAGGGGTCAATTCTACTTAAGGGATTTAAATCGTCAGTAATGACAAAGGCTAAAATTCGGTAAAGTCCTGGATTTTCGGTACTCAAAAATCTTAGGTAATCAATTAAGTTAAAATCTTTTTCAAACTCAGAAATATTATTAGTCCATCTATCTGTATCCTTCAATGGTTTGGCTTTACAATCGACTTGCTCTATTTGCGTAACCAAAGCAAAACCATTAGGTGTATAGAAGTATTTATTAGGTCTCAATTGATAACCTGCTTGGTTTAAACGTTGGGTAATCAAAGTATCTATATCTCCAAGTTGTTTAACATTTTTAAAGGTATCCCAATTCAATTTTAAAAAATCCGAAGGTTGTGGAGGAGGCCAAGGAAACTCAGGCAAAACTGTTGGTTCTTCCCTTGTTTTTCGAATAAAAAATAATCCGACTTCCTTTTCTTTCATTGCAAATGAACCACTGATTATCTGTGTGTTATCTTTATCTAACACCAATTTTTTAATAACAATTGCACTAGTACTAGTAGTTGATTTTAGTTTTAAGGGTCCTGTCGAAAAAAATCGTTTTCCTAGAGGTAATTGACTCAAATAAGTCCAATATTGCTGATTTAGTTCTCTATCCTCAATTATCAATTGAAGGCCCTCTCCTCTATTTTCTATTTTCAAAACTGCTGGTCGACCATCTATTCTACCTTCGTAAATGCCTTTAAAAGAATCTAGCGATATATAAGGTTTAGCATAAAATCCATTTTGGACGGGTTCTTCTCCCCAAAAAAAATAGCCAACTTGACCATCTTTTGTAATAAGATTAATAAAGTTAGGATTGTAATTATGTAGAAAAAGAGATTCAATTAATTTTTCCTGACCTTGTACATTTTTCAAAACAAGGTTTTCTAATTGGTGTACTTTCTTAGGAACAGTTTTAGTTCCTTTGAAAGTCTGTCTATCTTTTAAGTCGATGAGATTGATGGTTAATTCAATGGTCCCTTGATGTATTTTTTCAGAAAGGGTTAATTCCATGTCTTTCCCATTCATCCGTCCAAAATATTGTTTTCTAAAACGTGTTTGTCGACTTTTTTTCATTTTAGAAGCGGGAGTAAAAGTCAAAACACTATTACCATTTCCTGAACTGGTGGAATTAGACTTTTGTCCAATTAAAAAAACTGAAAAGCATAAAACCGCTAAAATTGTGTATAAAATTCGAATGCTCATTAATTATGTTTAATCCTTCTATTTATTAGACCTTTTATGATAAGCGTCCAATTTCATTACTTTACCATTCACTTTGATTTCTCCTTTTGGATTGATAACAAATTTGGTTGCTCCCACTAACACTACTGCCTTTCTATTATTAAATTTTCCCGGTTGATTCATTATAAAATCAACGAGTATATCGCCTTTTTTGTTAATTAATCCCCATTTATTATTCAATCTCACAAAAGCTACTCCTTCTCCAAAATTAGTACCTATTTCATATTGGTAAGGAATAAGGAGTTCTTTCGTATGTCTATCAATGTAACCCGTTTTTCCATTTTTGGTTATTCTTTGCATTACCCTTTTCCGACCATCAATTTGGTCTTCATTAATTGGGGGTAGTTCTACATTAGGATTGGGATTAGGTGGTTTAGGCAGATTCCCGTTTGTCTCTTGATTAGCATCTATAAAAATAGATTTACTAACTACCAAAAATAACAAGACAGCAGCGATTCCTCCCAAAAGCGTAATAATTTTAATCCTTGATTTTCGGGATTTAGGTTTTGCTTTCTCTTCGAATGAAGGAACAGAAGGAGCCGGAGGTGAAGGAGGCGGCAAATATTCTCTAGCAGTCCCACCACCAACAAGGGTACTAGAGTGGTCAATAGATTTTGAAGCAACTTTAAGGCTATAGCCCGCGCTTTTGAAGGTTTGAATTGGAGTTTCCGTCAAAGAAGTTACGACATTAATCGTTTCTTCTAAAACTATTTCCTTCCGTCTTTCCTTACCATATAGCACCTCAATCAAGGTTACTTTAACCAATAATGGAAAAGTACCAGCTTGAGTAGCTTTCACATAAAATAACCATTGGGTAAAATCATTTTTATCGATGATTTGTTCTTTTTTATTGATAGCTCTTATCGTAAAAGTACCTTCTTGTAAGGGGTCAATTAAATCCACCTCCATCAAATTGGAGATGCGAATATCTTTAGTAGTAGTTTCAACAGTAGTTACTATATCTTTCTGTAATATTAATTCTTCAAATGCAATTCGCACAATGCATTTTGTATCTTTTTCCAGTTGCATTTCCCCTGGAATTTGATACAGCACATGACCTCGTTTATCTTTGTTTTCTTGATTGACAGGAATAACTTCCTGTTGAGCATTCTTGGGATGAAAAAAAAACTGACCGCCTCTATGCCCTTTAACTTTAAGTGGTTCTCCCCTAGGTGTTTGGTCTGCCGCTGCAATGACGTTCTCTACTACTCTATTACATAAAGTAGCAACTCCAAGTGGAACCTCATTATTTTTTAAATGATAAATTAAACTATCTGCAAATGGACTATGGTCGCCTGCTTTTCCGTCGGATACCACCTCGTTTCTACCAGCGGTTAAGCCCCAACGTGAAGGGTCATTTTCTAATCGCTCCGCAATGGAGGTGCTTTTAAATTGAGTAAATAAACTCCCTGAAAAACAAGAATCCGCTATTAAAAATGTGTGCTTGGAATTGATTGCTTCCAAAATCATTTTAATTTTCGAGTTGGAAACAAAATCCTCTTGAGCCCCTAATTGAGCATTAACGGGTATCCAATAACCTTCTTTGAATACCTTATCATACTCTCCGTGACCTGAGAAATATATAATTAAATTATCAGCTGAGGTCACTTTTTTTGCTAATTGGCGGAAAGTTTTAAAAATATTTCCTTCCGTAGCTTCTTTATCAAAAAGCGTTAGCACATTTTTCTTATCAAAATAATATTGGTTGGTCAAGACCTTAATAAGCTCTTTTGCATCGGCAAGACAATTATATAATCTAGGGCAATTTTGGTAGGCATCAATGGCTATGACAAAAAGGTAGTTGTTCCCTTTATTGGTATACGCTGGAGGTTGGTTAACTGGACGTTCCACCACCGTTTTTTTGGTATCCTTTTGAGGCATAGTATATTTTAAAAGTTAGTTACGACTCAAAAATAGGTTTTTTAAGGAAAGGTAGCAAGTTTAAAGAAATAGGAAGGTAGAAAATAAGAAATCTAGGAAGTTGACTGCGTAAAGTTAATTACTGGCTTATGTAAGTATGGTCCAACAAAGATTTTACCATACGATGTACATAAAAATAGCCGGATTGGATATTACGTCCCAATCCAGCTATTGGAGGTTTAAAATAAGTAAACAGTTGCAGTCTATGAAAAATCGGGGGAAATGGGGGTAACTGCAACTGTTACTTAAGTGGGGGATGCTTACAACCAATCGGAATTCAGGTTGCGAATTGTTTAAAACTCGCAACCCAATCCTGTGTTTAAGCTGCTTGATATCTTGGTTTAATACCAAGTTTATATTCAAGGTCCTTTTGGCTAAAATTAATCAATTGGTCGTCCGCCAAAAGAGACAAAACCAATAACGCATTTTCTTTATTAAGGTAGTTTCTAAGAAGTAACAATACACTTTTGACTTTACTGTATTTTTCGAAAGCCAAAAACCATTGCTCCTCTATTTTGAGGTCTTTTGGACCTTTTTTTGAGTCGGACTTTCCGTCCTTTTGTGTGTTTTCTCCAATTAGGGGGCGTAATAGTTCTCTAGTTTGATAATCTAAGTATTGGATTTTTGAATCAATAATACTGTAGATATTGTCAACGATAGAAACAGTAGTTTTGCCAACTATTGGAGCGCACGTTCCTGTGTTCATGTTCGAAGAGATTAAGGGGGTAAAACAATCCTCGAAATGTAAGATTCAATGTGCAAGAGAAATTATGGTAAAGCAATTACAAATAAATAAACTAATTATAATTAATATTAACATGCATAATAAAATACAAGCTACTTAATTAAAAATAATAGTGCATAACTTTTAACTACTTACTTAAATTCTTCTGGAAACGGGTTAATGTTCCTTAGTATTTAACTAATACTGTGTGGTACTCATTAAAAAATACAATTTCAATAAACGTGTACAAAGTTTGCATGGCTTATTAAAGCCTAATACGGTCTGCTTGACGGTTGTAGCCAATCAGTCTTCAAAAAAATGGAAACATGGAAGTGGGGGTAACCTAACGATTATCAATTACTTATAAGCAGGTTCTATGAGAAAACAGATAAAGTAAAAATACAGATAATCCTTAAATCTACAATTCCATGAATCCATTTGGAAAAAATCACTTTGCATCATCAAGATAATCCTGACCATAGTCAGCATCCTTAGTTTTTTGATGATTAATTCCGTGTTTTTTAAACCTTGAGACTAAATTTTTACAACCTAAATTAGTGTTGAATTTTTAGCATAGGCAAGTTTAGTTAGAAAGTAGAAAATCTACGTTCAATTTTAATGTTGAGATATGTCCCGTGGGAAAATTTGTTGTGAGATTAATATTGTTGTATATTCATATATAAAGCAAAGACTATGCCTAAATCATATTTCCGTAAAAAATAATTTATTTTTTTTAATTATGGGAGAAAAAATGGTTAGTGGTAAGTGGTTAATGGTAAGTAGCGGGTTGAATATGGGAGGAAATAAATGAAGGCAGGAAATTAGTTTTGACACTTTGATATCTATAGATAGGACAACGTTAATTTTACTATAGTATATTTATAGTGTAATTAACGTCGTCCCGTTAGATAGTATTATTAATAGGTATTATTACAATTTCAATATGTTCCGAACATCCGCTTCGGAATTAATTTCTTTGGGGTTCAAATTCATTTCAAAAGCATAATCACCATCTTTTTGTTGGATACGTTTAAAATATTCGGGATAGAACACTGCTAGTTTGTTTTCTGAAGTAACCAACCATAAGAGGTTTTCGCTGTTTTCATTAAACTGCACATTAGCAATGTCTTTTAAGTAAAATCGACGGAGTGAATTTTGAGATTTATCTGTTTGATAAACCACATTTTCTTGATAGCGATTAAAGGCTTGGTCTTGAAAAGTGCCATTTAAATTAGCCAAATAAGCAGGTCTTGGTCGGTCGCAATTCCATATACCAAAACGGTTAATCTGAAACTTATTTACCACAGTTCTTTTCATGATTTCATTAGTCGCATAATTATCATGACCTCTAGCTTTTAGTTCAGCAATTCGTTCTGCAAATTTTTTATCCGCCATTTCTTTTTCAATGGCAAAGCGTTCTTCTATTGCCTGTTTTTCAGCGACCAACTCAGCAGCTACTTTTTCCTTTTCCTTTTGATAATAGGCCAATTGTGATTCAAACTGTTTTACCGCTTTATCATAATCTTGTCCTATTAGTACAGGTTTGACACTTAAAGTTCGTTGTTTTTCCCCTTTTGATAAATTCAAAACAAAAGAAGCATCTTCTTGTCGAACTAAATCAAATTCTTCCCAAACCGTCGAAGAAAAATCATCAAATGCATCAATCACTGTTAACACTTGGAAGATAGTACCTTCATAGTTTTTACTCCCCAAAGCATCTCCTTTGATATCCAATTCCATCGTCATTGAATTTCCATCATATAATTCAGGTTTCTCTGGTTGGATAGGCAGCTTAATTTGTTTTTCTACTTTGGCTATTTCAGCTTGCATTTTTTGGTCTAAATTATCTTTTTGAGCCAATGATGCTGCCTGTAGAGAACCTTCCGTTTCAACGTAAGTCGTATCATAAGTAATAGGGCCTCTATATCCACCAACCCATTCTGCTGGCTCAATCTCAGGAGTAAAGCCATAAAATCTTCTACCTAAGCTATCGGACATCCAAATAAAAATAGGGCGCTCATTCGTATTATTTTTAAAATCATTCTCCTTTGCAATCTCAATCTTATCCTTCCCCTGCAAATCCCACTCTCGCTTATCTTCATCCAAATAATAAATATTGAAATCAGGCGGTGTATCTCCTGCAAAAGCAATTTTACTTTTCAGCTCAATCTCGATTGGTTTTTCTGGCAGCATCGACAATCGTTCTCCATTTTGTGTAGCGTATACTTCAATCATTCCCGCAGATTCCAAAACGCCTTCTTTACCCTCAAACTGAATTTCCATCGGAATACCACTTAAAAAGAAATCTACATAATCGTGATACTCTTTGAAATGTACCTCGACTTCCCCTTCAATTAATGCACCATAGGAATTCGCAAAAGCAGCTCTTGGTACCACCATCTTGGAACCAGAAGGAAATTGATAAACCCCTCCATCATTGGCATCGACTGATATCGTTTCTGCCTTTTTTTCAAAAGTCTTCACAGGTGGGTTAACATAGGGCAGTTCCGCAAAATAAGCCGCGGATACTGCTTGATAATCTGGCTCACTTTGAAAGACATTGCTTAGCGCAAAAAAACCAATCAATAAAGCCGCAGCTATACCACCAGCCCAAACGTAAAGTCGGTTACTAGCTACTTTCAATTGGTTTTTTGTAGGCGGATTTGCCGCCTCTACTCGCTTCAACAAGGCATCGAAGTCTTTATGCTTCTCGATACTGCCTTTATCAAGCGGTGTTTGATTAGTTTTATAATTGTAGTTGTTTTCCATAAATGCGGATTGGCGTAGGGCGGAGGGCAAGGGGCGGAAGGCGAGGAAACCCTCCACCGTATGCCCTCTGCCCTACGCTCTATTTATTATTTAATAATATTTTTTTTAATCGTTCTAATACTCGGTACGTTCTCATTTTGCAACTGCTTTCGGTAATGTCTAGCATATTCGCTATTTCCTTAAAAGGTCGTTCTTCAAAAAAGCGCAATTCGATAAGTTCTAAATCTTTTGGTTTTAACTCCTTAAGACATGGAATAAGGGCTTCTTGAAATCGGTGATTTCCTACTGCTTCCAAGTCGCCCATTTCTTCCATTAAATGTGGTAAGGTCGTCGTTTCTACACTGACCACACGGTTTTTCTGGGTATTTCTAAAATGTTGGGTGATTTCATTACTTGCTATTCGATACAACCAAGCAGAAAAAGGAACGCCTTTAAAAGTATATCCACCTAACTTTTGCATTGCTTTAAAAAACACTTCCGAACAGATGTCAGCGGATAAAGCCTCGTCTCCCGTTCTACGGTGAATAAAGCGAAAAATGGGTTCGTAATATCGGTCATACAAAGGTCTAAAAGCCCCAGGATTTTGCTGTGCAGCTTGTATTTCCTGCCATTCCTGTAACATCGCGTCTTGTGTGACTGATTGGGTATTAGAACTCAAAGATGATGGATTAATCGTTAGTGAATATTGCATGCTATTTCTTTATCCGCTGTTGCTTTAAAGCTTAATTTTAGGGCGTTTTCAATAGCATAATGCAGGACTTTGAAAAAGTAACGGAAATATTTTATTTAGGAGTTATTTGTTAGGTGTTCTGGTACTTCTGTAAGAAAACGATAAGATTGGTCTGCATAGTTCATGGCACAGCAAAAACTATCAATTCCATTAGTCACCAATAGATATTTAACTTTTAAGGTAAGATTATAACGGGCTATTTGGTCAAATACTGCTTGGGTTATTTTTACTTTAGGGGCTTTGCATTCAACCAATAAATAAGGATTGACATCAGCATCATATATCAAAATATCTGAGCGCCTTGTTAAACCATTTACTGTAAGTCCTCTCTCTACATGAATGCTATTTCTCTTGTATTTTCGGTCAGCTACTAAATATTCTATAGTCAATTGCCGAACCAATTCTTCAGGTTGCAAGACCAAATATTTTTTGCGAATGGTACAAAACACATAGCGTTTGCCTTGCTCTTTTTTGACTTTAAGGTCGGTTTGATAGGGTAAAAAATTAATAGGTAATTTCATATAGGTAGGTTGAGAATTATACTTTTTTAAACATTATGATTCCTTCCATACTACTAGGTCATCAATAATCTCGACAAACCCTTCGTCTATCAAATACTGTAGGATTTGTTCAATTTGTTCCACTCTTTTGGGGCCAAAAGCAGTGTTAACTTCTGCAGGGCTTAGCTTTTCTCGTTTGACCAATCGTTGAATTTTACCTTTATATCTTTCGTAAGCCTGTTCATCCACATCGGATTTGGTTCTACCCAAACAAACATCACAAACGCCGCAAAGTGGGGCAGCTGCCTCTCCAAAATATTTTAATAACTGGCGACTTCTACATCGAGGGGTCTCCGCATAATCTATAGCCTGTTGAACATTTTCTAGGTATCTTTTTTTTCTGAAATTATACAAAGCCATATCAATCGCCAAGTTATCAGCGTCCACCCTTTCTTTGAGGTAAATCAGTTGTGGTTTGTCCTTTTGTGGTTCATAATCTATAATTTGGTCTTGCACCAATTTTTTTAAGACTTTTATCAATTCCTGTTTTGTACAACCTACTTTGTTCGTTATTTTACTTTCCTGAAAATCTGTGTAATTGTTCAGAGAAGCTGGATATAAGCGCAAAATCCATTTGATGACTTTATCCATTTTAGGCTGCTTCAACTGGTAATCGTACAATACTTCTCGATTCACTTTTATTTTAACCGAAGAGCGCCTAAAAATAGCCTCAGTTAAAACCAACCAACCTGCCTGACTCAATACTTTTAAACTATTATAAGTTGGAATTGCCTTTAAATTATACCGTTGCACAAAAGCCCCAATATCAAAATCAAAACTTCGACCCACACCTGCCCCCACTGCTAACTGGAAATAGCTCCCCAAGGCTCGATAAACCTGTTTAATCATCTTCATAGGCGGAAAAGCATTTTCATAACTTAATCTTAGCTTCTCGCCATCTTTCTCTTCATATAATAAAACACAAAATGCCTTTTTTTCATCTCGACCTGCCCTACCCGCTTCTTGAAAGTAGGCTTCTAAACTGTCCGGTAAATCCAGATGAATCACAGACCGCACTTCAGGTTTATCAATCCCCATTCCAAAGGCATTGGTACAAACCATTATTCGAGTTTGGTTCTGCATCCAAGCCTCTTGTTTAAGTGTTCGTTGAGCTTGATTTAAACCCGCGTTATAAAAATCAGCTCGAATGTTATTCCGCCTCAAATACTCGGCTACCTCTTTTGTGTTTTTTCTACTTCGAGTATAAATAATGCCCGTCCCTTTAACATTGCGAACTATTTCTAAAAGCTTTTGATATTTATTAGCTTCTTTCAAAACCACATAAGCCAAGTTTTTTCTTTCAAAACTAATTTGAAAAAGATTGGGGGTCGGAAAATTCAACTTTTCTTGAATATCGATGATGACTTGCGGCGTGGCAGTTGCTGTTAAAGCTAAAACGGGTACTTCAGGATGTAGCTCTCGGATATTCGCAATTTCCAAATATGGGGGACGAAAATCATAGCCCCATTGCGAGATACAATGTGCCTCATCTACGGCGATTAAATTTACCTTCATCCTAGCAATTCTAGCACGAGCTAAGTCGGTAATCAGCCTTTCAGGAGAGAGATATAAAAATTTGGTATCGCCATAAATGCAATTATCCAAAGCTCGGTCTATATCGGTATACCGCATTCCAGAATAGATAGCAATAGCCTTAATATTTCGCTTTTTTAAATTATCTACTTGGTCCTTCATCAAGGCAATCAAAGGCGAAACCACAATACAAATCCCTTCTTTTGCTATGGCAGGCACTTGAAAACAAATAGATTTTCCGCCACCAGTTGGTAATAAAGCCAAGGTATCCTTTCCATCCAAAACAGATTGAATAATTTCTTCTTGCAAAGGTCGAAAGGTATCAAAGCCCCACTTTTCTTTTAATATGTCAACTGGTTTTATCAAATAATGTGTAGCTAATTTTTAAATATTTTATTGATGACAAAGATAGCCATAATGTAGCATAATTCAGGGAAAATTTAATTCCACATTTAGACAAACGCTCCTACCTTGGTTTGACAAAAATGGGATACAATGTAAATGAAGGCTAAAGCTTGAATTTATCATTTGTTAATAGAAATGTCCATAGGAAAATAGAATTTTGCACCAAACTAGCCTCCTTAAAGGAATAGAAAAATATAAAAATCAGGGAAAGTAGAATTAAACTTAACGATTATTGGAACCGTAAAGGTTTACATGTCGAAATTTGGTTTTGGATAGGATGGTCTGGATTTATGAAGATGAAGAGATGCAGAAGGATAGCTAATTGTTTTTTTTACAGCCTAAAGGCATCCTCTTTCAACTCATATTACTTATTCCACGATTCATTCAAAATCAATGAATGCTATCAGACTTTGATGCTAAGTTTGTATTCCTTTGTTGATAATCGGAAATTAGTTCAACCAAAATATCTTAAAATTAGGCACAAATGGAAAGTAACTATTTGAAAAAACTCTTTCTCCTTGATGGATTCGGCGCAATACTTTCAGCCCTATTATTAGGAATTGTTTTAGTTAAGTTGGAAAAGTATTTTGGCATCCCCAAAACAACATTATATGTTCTGGCTACGCTACCTTGCTTTTTCGCTATCTATGATTTTTTTTGCTATTTTAAAATAGAAAAAAATCTTGAAAAATTTCTAAAACCGATTGCTATTGTTAATATATTGTATTGTTTCCTGTCAATTGGGTTAACCTCTTTTCATTACAAAGCGGTTACTTATCTTGGTTGGATTTATATAATCGGTGAAGTTATTATCGTTTTGGGCATTGCCATTATTGAGTTGAAGGCAGCTAATTTTGCTAAAAGTAAAAACTAAGTAGAACAATAGACTTTATTCTAATAATTAATTCAAGTTGCGGACAATTCTTAAAGAAAGGAAATGCGTTAAATTTTAATTCAAAATCAAAGATTTTTCTTAAAATTCGCCTTATTTCCTTTCATTGTCCGCAACTTGGGCTAATTATAACTTTCATTTCCAAAAAAAGCTGATTTTTGGAATAAATTGAAAACTAAGAAATAAATGCTTTTACTTTGCAAAAAAAATATCCATGAGTTTAAAGATTAGTAACGGCGTCATGTTAAACGCATATCCTGATAGTATAGGAAAAAATTTGAAGGACATCGTCAACATGCTGAAAATGCCCGCGTTTAAAGATACCTTCTCTCTTTTTTATGTTTTACCCACCTTTTTTAACAGTGATTTAGATAGAGGCTTTTCCATTATTGACTATAACATTAATAAAGAACTAGTTTCAGAACAAGATATAAAAGCTTTTGCTGCGCTTAATATTCAATTGAAATTTGATATCGTCCTTAATCATTTATCAGTCGCGTCTCCCCAATTTGAGGATATTATTAAAAATGGTAGCGCATCTAAGTTTAAAGATTTTTTTATCAACTGGAATGAGTTTTGGGAAGGAAATGGACAACTGAATGAAGCTGGCATAGTGATACCAAAAAAGGAATATCTAGATAAGTTATTCATGCGAAAATCTGGGCTTCCAATCTTGAAAGTACTATTTCCTGATGGAACCGAAAAACCGTATTGGAATACCTTTTATCAGAAAATTAGCTACAAAAAATTGCAAGGAGAAGACCTAAAATCTATCCAGAATTTAAGTATTAACAATGCTATTGCTATTTGCAAATTAGTAAATAAAGCACTAGCGGAAAAGACACCAATAAACGCCATTGACTTTGGCACCTATTCTCCATACAAAACAGCTATACTCCAAATCCTCAATGCAAATCGTAGTTATTTGGGGCAAATGGATGTCAATGCCAAATCCCCTTTGGTTTGGGAATTTTATGAAGCGGTTTTAGCCAAAGTAAAAAGCTATGGTTGTCAAATATTAAGGTTAGATGCTTTCGCTTATTTACACAAAGAAGTCGGCGAAACCAATTTTTTTAATAAGCCAGGTACTTGGGATTATTTAGCACAAATTAATGAGATTGCTAAGAAAAACGATTTGCTGTTGCTCCCCGAAATTCACGCAGAATACGGCCTGCATCTACATGATGAAGTCGCTAATGAAGGCTATGTTATTTATGATTTTTTCTTGCCTGGATTAACGATTCATGCGATTGAAAAAAGGACAAATACTGCGCTTATTACTTGGGCAAAAGAAGTCATTGACAAAGGGTATAAAACCGTCAATATGTTGGGTTGTCACGATGGCATTCCTGTATTAGATTTAAAAGGAAAAACGGTCAACGGCGTCTATCAAAAAGGATTGTTGGAAGATGCCGAAATAGAAGAAATGATGGCTTTGATTTTAGCCCGTGGCGGACGGGTAAAAAATCTTTATGGTGCGGATGGTAAAAAAATCTCTTATTATCAAGTCAATGCTACTTATTTTAGTGCATTGGGAGAAAGTGAGCAAAAATTATTATTAGCCAGAGCCATTCAACTTTTTATGCCCGGTACGCCGCAAATATGGTATTTAGATATATTCGCAGGCACAAATGACCACGAAGCAGCAGATAAGGCAGGAACAGGTGGACACAAGGAAATTAATAGAACAAATTTGAGTTTAGCAACTGTTGAAAAAGGTTTAAAAAGGTTGGTTGTCTTAAAACAACTAGAACTGCTTAGATTAAGAAATACCTTAAACGCATTTTCAGGGAAGGTTTCTTTTCCAGAGACTAGTAGAGAACAATTGAACATTATTTGGAGAAATGGAGAGGATTATGCACAGCTAGAGGCTAATCTTGAAACACATACTTTTTCCATTCGATATACGGAATTGGGAGTTGAAAAAATGTTGGCCATTTAAAGTTGTTATGCGCTAAACTGTGTTATTTCTACTGTGGATTTAGTTTGTAGGGGTTAAGGAAAATATAGCATTAAATTTAAAGATTCTGGATTAGGTGTTAATTTTTTTAAACAAAATAGTCGCATAGTAAAACAAACACATAGTGAGCATAGTCTTCTGTGCTAGATTTTGACCAAGAGCTTAGAGCACCAGCATTTTATAATAAAACAGGGAAGGTTTGATTTTTCTTGAACCACAAAAAACACAAAGTTCACAAAAGTTATATTTTTCCTTTCGTGTTTTCTATGATTCAAAATAAAATTGTACCTGTTCGGCAAAGGGCAAAGGGCATGGGGCAGAGGGCCTTAAAACTGATAAAAACAAAGCATTTAGAGATTTAGCATATAACCGTTTTGATGTGTTTTCTGATTTAACCCTTTGCCCTACGCCCCCTGCTGAAGAGTTACACAATTTTTATAAGAAACCTTACTAGATTTGATGCTTTAATTTAAACCATCTTTAATCACTCAATACCCGTATTTCTCCTTCCACAAAGCCTTCAAATTATTCCTAATTTTTTCCTCATTAGGGTTTTTACTCGGTTCAAATAAAGTTGTGCCTTTTATTTCTTCTGGTAAAAATTCCATGTTTTGAAAATTGCCTTTTCCAGCATGGGCATATTTATAGCCTTTGCCATAATTTAAATTTTTCATCAATCTGGTAGGCGCATTCCTAATTTCCAAAGGAACGGATAAACTACCTGTTTCTCGAACTAATTTTTGGGCAATATTTATCGCCATATAAGTGGAGTTACTCTTTGGAGAAGTCGCTAAATAAACGACTGCTTGTGATAAGATAATTCTAGCTTCTGGAAGTCCAACTGCTGTGGCAGCCTGAAACGCTGTCGTAGCCATCAATAAGGCATTTGGATTGGCTAAGCCAATATCCTCTGAGGCAGCAATAATCATTCTACGAGCAATAAATTTTATATCCTCTCCCCCTTCAATCATTCTTGCCAAATAATACACCGCAGCATTGGGGTCGCTTCCTCTGATGGATTTTATAAAAGCAGAGGCTATGTCATAATGTTGGTCACCCGACTTATCATAAACCGCTATATTTTGCTGGACCTTCTCTTTGACAAAATCATTAGTGATAACCAATTTTTTATCATCCTCTTGGAAATTCGTAACCAATTCCAATACATTCATCAATTTTCGAGCATCTCCTCCCGAATACATCAACATTGCATCATATTCTTTGACTTTGATAGGTTTCTTTTTCAAGAATTCATCTTCTGTTAAAGCCCTATCAACCAAACCTATAAGTTGTTCTTTAGACAAATGTTTAAGCACATAAACTTGTGCTCGACTCAACAAAGCTGAAATAACTTCAAAAGAAGGATTTTCCGTAGTTGCTCCTATTAGCGTAATCACTCCTTTCTCTACTGCCCCCAGAAGAGAATCTTGTTGCGCTTTATTAAATCGATGAATTTCATCAATGAAAAGAATCGGATTCGGTTTACTAAAGAATTGTTGTTTCTTAGCTTTGGCAATCGTCTCTCTAACATCTTTTACACCAGAACTTACAGCACTTAAAGTATAAAATGGTCGGTCTAATTGATTGGCAATAATCGTCGCTAAAGTTGTTTTGCCCACCCCTGGAGGTCCCCAAAGAATAAAGGATGGGATTTTCCCAGACTCGATAGATTGTCGAAGCACTGCACCTTGACCTGTTAAGTGTTCTTGACCTTGATAATCATCTAAAGTCTTAGGCCGCATTCTTTCTGCTAATGGTTGGAGCATTGGAAGGAATTTTCTGTTTTATTCTTTTGTTTTGAAATGATTACAAAATTAGGTAAAAAAACTTGGTGACCTATAATAATTTCAAGTTGAGACCTAAAATAAGTAATACGGATTGATTAATCAGGTGAAATTTAGAGCTAAGACTTCCCTGCTGTGCAGTCGAGTTGGTTTATAGATAAATAGTGAGAAAAAATAGCTAAAAGTTACTTAATTAATTCAAGCTGCGGTCAATTCTTAAAGAAAAAAAACCTGCCTATGCCGGAAGGTGTGTTAATTTTTGGTGCATTTTACTTGCTTCGCCTTAAAATTTCCAAAAATTGCCTTATTTCCTATCATTGTCCGCAACTTGGGTTAATTAATTAGACTACATTAAGTGAATGAACAAAGCCTAATATCAAAAAAAATAGCGATTCTCCGAAGAAAACCGCTATTTTAAATACGCTAAGTTTGTTAAATTATTTCTTAAAAAAATTATTTCACTTTCGTTAAACTAACTCCATCATCCATGACGACATGTGCTTGTGAGAAACCAGCTCCTCTAGCAGAGTTTGCTGCTCGCTGAGCTTCTCCCAAAGTACCATAACCAGACAAAAGCATAATTGTCCAAGGACCTTTAATCTTTTGCTCAACAATCCCAATTGATTCTACTTTAGAACGTTGGAAAAATTGTGGTTTTCTATAAGCTGCAAGTCTTACTTTATATCCGGCAAATCCACCAGACGTAACACCAGAATTAGTAGTTGTATTATTATTTCCTTTAGGAATATCGGCAACCACCACCTCTTGGCCTAAACCTTCAAGTGTTTCACTGACAACAAAACAGTCTTTAAAGCCTTTTGCTTTTGCTTTTTTAGCTGCGGCTGTAGCCTCTGCCCTTGTTTGGAAAACGCCTACTCTAACTTTCGTTTTACTCCCTTCATATCGATTGTAAACATTACCAACCGTACCTAGGTTTTTAAAGCGACTTAAGTCAGTAGTTCTGGAAGAATTGAATGCCGCCACTTGTATCGCATAACCAGTTGCAAAAGAACCGCCAGTAGTACCGCCATTTCCAGTATTATCAGTAACAGTTGAGGTATTGCTAGTAGCACGGATTGGATACCCGCCTAAAAGATTGGTATCTTGTCCATTTCCAGTTCTAATATTTCGAGTTACATCAAAATATCCTGGTTTGGAGTATGTAATTAGATAAGCGCTATTAGGTGCTAAAGACAAATTATAGTTACCAGAACCATCCGTCCTAGTTTCTAATCTTGCTCCAGTTTGTTGGTTGGTAGCAGCAACAAATACAGACCCAATATTCCCTCCACTAACGATATCAAAAATTTGACCCGTATAACCACTTGTAGTTATAGGGTTATTATTCACAGTTCCACCACCACTAGTACGTCTCAATAAAACTTGTAGACTTTGAGCGCCGCCCAATTGGTTTTGAGCCACGTTTAGGGTATTTGCTAAATAGCCGCTCTTTCGGATTACTGCCTGACAATTCAGGCCTTGAGGCACCTGCAATATATGCCGACCATTAATATCTGTAACGAAAGTTGGTTGACCACAAGCAGAAAAATCAATATCTGCACCCACTACTGGTTGCATACTATATTCATCTAAAACAATAATTTCTAAGTTATCAGAAGATTTAGAAACCCGATAAATATCTTCTTGCCCCTTACTACCAGTTCGGTTAGAAACCAAGTATCCTAAATTTTTATTTTTGTCATAAATAAATCCATAATCATCATAAGAAGTATTGACATTCGTATCTAAATGATAAACTCTATCCCAAGTACCACCAGATTTAGCTGCTCTAAATACATCAAAACCACCCATTCCTTTGTGGTAATTAGAAGCAAAGTAAAGGTCTTCCCCATCAAAAAACGGCGAAATTTCATCCCCTTGGGTATTGACAGTTGGTCCTAAATTTTCAGGCGTGGTCCAAGTATTACCTACTCGAAAGGTCACAAAAATATCAAATCCACCAAATCCATCTGGACGATTAGAAGCAAAGTATAACGTATTGCCATCTGGTGAAAAAGAAGGATAAGCCGTAGAGAAATTTGGACCATTATAAGTAAAATATTTCTCATTTTGCCATTCTCCATTAGGTAGCGCCTCTGCAATTTGAAGGTTTAAATTAACTCCACTTGATGGTATTTGACGTTTACCATTAACAAAATTATTTCTAGTAAGGGCTACCCAACGTCCATCACCTGAATAAGCGATAGGTCCTTCATTTGCTGCTTTCATTCTCTGGTGCAGCAATGATGGTTTCATTAAATAGTTGTTTTGGTCTCTTCTAGATATAAAAGGGTAGTTGACCTCTGCCCTAGCTTTATTGCTTCCACTGAAATCAATTCTAGAAGAAGCAAAAACGACTTGGTCCTTAAAAAAGGTAGGCGCAAAATCCGATGCGGGAGTGTTGACAAATTCTGCATTAATTTTATAAGCCGCAGGAGCACCTAATTTATCCATAGCATGCTGACAACTTGCCGCAAAATGCATCCCTTTTTCTGGATTGGTTTCTGCATATTTAAGAAACCATTTTCTGGCTTCATTATATTTGCCTAAACCTTTTAAAGTTTGTCCATATTGAAAATAAAATTCAGGATTAATGGTATTGATATTAATAACCTCCTTATACCACTTTTCAGCTTCTACTAATTGGTTAGTATGTCTATAACTATCAGCCAACCTTGCTTTTGGGGTTTGTTCGTTTCTGTTTTTCTTGATGTAGCGGAGATACACCTTAATTGCTTCATCGTAGTCGTGGATTTGATAATATTTATCTGCTTTCTTTCGCAATCCACTTTGGGCAGATAAGGCAATAGGCATAAAACAAATACCCAATACTATCACCCAAGTCATTTGACTAAATCTCATAGTTGTCCGGTTGTGATTAATAAATAATGGTAACACAAGGAAATAGGAAAACATAACCTAACTCCCAAACACAAAATTTGTGTGATAGTCTCATGAGAGACTATCACAACAAAATTCACGTCTACTAACGATTTTGTTAGTAAAAAATTATTTTTTTCGAATCTTTCCTTCAGGTAAGTAGCTCATGACTTCACAAACAGAAGCCTAATCGAAGAGGTATTTATGCCATAAAAGTATAGGAAAATTAATAGAAATAAAAGTTTGTAACAAAAAAAGAATTTTTTGGGTTAAAAATTAGGTATAAACTTATCATTTTCTGCTATTTCACTGGCATTCAATTTATTAATTAAATTAATTTTTAATGGGTATAGTTGGATAATCGATGGGCCAAAATGAATTATGGTAAAAAATACACTAAGTCTCCATGAATCCTTTTATATTTGCGCCTTCAATACTAGGGGTTCGATGAACCGCTCTATTTTATAAATGTCTGAAACTAAAAAATGTTGAAAGAAGTAAAATCCAAAAACCTTTTGGGAATTAAGGCGTGCCTTTTTGATTTAGATGGAGTTATTGTAGATACTGCAAAATATCATTACAAAGCATGGAAGAAAATGGCAAACGCACTTGGGTTTGATTTTTCTGAAAAGGAAAACGAACAACTTAAAGGGGTGAGTCGAATGGATTCTATCAACCTTATTTTAGGCTGGGGCGGCATTACTTTGTCAGATTCCGACAAAGCAAAATGGGCCAGTCAAAAAAATGATTGGTATTTGGAATATCTACAACAAATGGACAAAAAAGAAATCCTCCCAGGTGCTTTAGAATTAGTCCAGGAGTTAAAGGCAAAAGGATATAGAATTGCTTTAGGCTCTTCTAGTAAAAACGCTGTCCTAGCATTATCAAAAGTAGAAATGTTATCCTATTTTGAAGCTATTATTGATGGCACCAAAACAACTCGAAGTAAGCCGGACCCACAAGTTTTTCAAATGGGTGCAGCAGCCTTAAATTGCCAACCAGCGGAATGTATTGTTTTTGAAGACGCTGAAAGTGGTGTAGCAGCAGCAATAGCAGGAGGGTTTTATGCAGTAGGAATGGGCAGTCCAGATAATTTAGGAAAAGCACATATAGTTTTGTCTTCTTTAAAGGGCGTTTCGATAAATGACCTAATCGCTAAAATTGCAATTTCATAAGGTTGTTCTGAAGAATTAATTGAAGACAACTCCTAATCTATTTTTTATAATTTCTCTTTAGTTTCCATACAAACACTTTCTATTAGACTTGTTACCCTTTAAATTACAGCCATCTGAAAATGTATTTTCTCGCTATTTTTTATCAAAAATTAAGTCCATAGCTATGCTATGCACTGATTTTTTTGACAAAAACTATCAAAAAAATCGAAATTTCATATAGCTATTTTCAAAAGGTAACAAGTCTATTATTTACTTCGTTTTACAAAATTTTATGCATGAAGGAATATTTAAAGCACGATGAGTGGTGTATCATTGAAGAAGGTTTTAATCCAGAAAACAATCGAATTTCTGAAAGTATTTTTAGTATTGGAAATGGCCGAATGGGGCAAAGAGCCAATTTTGAAGAAAATTATAGTGGAGACACGCTTCAGGGAAGTTATATCGCGGGTGTATATTATCCAGATAAGACGAAAGTAGGTTGGTGGAAAAATGGCTATCCTGAATATTTTGCCAAAGTACTAAACGCAACCAACTGGATAGGTATTGATGTAGAAATAGGCAACACTAGTCTTGATTTAGCTAAGTGCAAAGTTAAAGATTTTAGAAGAGTGTTGAATATGAAAGAAGGCTATTTGAGTCGTTCTTTTGTCGCCACTATGAAAGATGGGAAGAAGCTAAAAATTAAATCTATCAGATTTTGTAGCATTGTAAGCGATGAAGTTGGAGCTATTAAATATTCAGTTACGCCAATTAATTTTAGTGGAACCATTAGCGTCACACCGTATTTAAACGGGGATGTTAGAAATGAGGATGCCAATTGGGATGATGAAGGGTCTTTTTGGACAAAAGTTGATACAAAAGTAAAACGAAGACAAGCCTATGTTTTAGTAGAAACTAAAAAAACAGCTTTTCAAGTAGCTACAGGAATGAAATTTGGCATTCAAAAAAATGGAAAAGAACTTGTATTTAAGGGTGATAAAATCAAATCTGGATTATTTGTAGGTTCAGCAGTAGATGTTTCCGTCAAAAAAGGAGACACCTTAGAAGTTCATAAATTTGCCGCTAATTTATCTTCTGAAAATCACGATAAATCAGTTTTGTTAGACAATTGTGAAACCGTTGTCAAAGCTGCCTATAAAAAGGGGTTTGAAACCCTTCTAAATGAACAGAAAGTTGCTTGGGCAAAAAAGTGGGAAGACAGTGATATCATTATAGAAGGAGATGTAGCTGCACAGCAAGGAATTCGATTTAATATTTTCCATCTAAATCAAACCTTTACAGGTGTAGATGAACGATTAAATATCGGTCCAAAAGGATTCACTGGGGAAAAATATGGGGGGTCTACTTATTGGGATACAGAAGCCTATTGCTTACCTTTTTATTTGTCTACTACAGACCAAAAAGTAGCTAGAAATTTACTCATTTATAGATATAAGCACTTACAAAAAGCGATAGAAAATGCGGAAAAGTTAGGGTTCACAGATGGGGCAGCCCTCTACCCTATGGTAACTATGAACGGCGAAGAATGCCATAATGAATGGGAAATCACCTTTGAAGAAATCCACAGAAACGGTGCCATTGCCTATGCTATTTACGACTACATTCGATACACAGGGGACCAAGACTATTTAATTGATTACGGATTGGAAGTATTGATTGCAATTGCACGATTTTGGGCACAAAGAGTTCATTTCTCCAAATTAAAAGGTCAATATGTCATGCATGGGGTCACTGGACCAAATGAGTATGATAATAACGTCAATAATAATTGGTACACCAACTACATTGCAACATGGTGTATGCGCTATGCAGCTACCGCATTGAGTTATGTAAAGGAAAACGATGCTAAGAAATATTCTAAATTAGCCAATAGAATTAATTTTGACGAAGTAACAGAAATAGAAAACTGGGCAAACATCTGCGACAATATGTTTTTCCCAACAGACCAAGAACTAGGTGTTTTCTTACAAGCAGACGGGTTTTTAGATAAAGATTTAAGAGCTGTTGATACCCTACGACCAACAGATAAGCCATTGAATCAGAAGTGGTCTTGGGATAGAATATTACGTTCTTGTTTTATCAAACAGGCAGACGTTTTGCAAGGATTATACTTCTTTGAGGACCATTTTGACTTGCCAACCATTAAAAGAAATTTTGAATTCTATGAGCCAATGACGGTTCATGAATCTTCCTTGTCTCCGTGTATACATGTAATTTTAGCGGCCAAAATTGGTAATTACGACAAAGCTTATGAAATGTATTTAAGAACGGCAAGGCTAGACTTAGATGATTATAATAATGATACGGAGGATGGCTTGCACATTACAAGTATGGCTGGAACTTGGTTGTCTGTTGTGAAGGGAATGGGAGGAATGCGGGTGTTGAATGGAGAATTGCATTTCAGTCCTTTTTTACCACCAAATTGGCAATCAATAGGATTTAAAGTTCAATTTCGAGGGGCTACGATTCAAGTAAAATTAACACAAGAAGGAACAACCATTCATAATTTATCAACCAAGCCAATTCAAGTAAATTTATACGATAAGGTACATAAAATACCGGCTAGAAAATCGGTATTAGTCGAAACAGAAACAGTTGAAGGATAGTTTAAAGAAGGGTTCGTAGTTAATATTTACGAACCCTTCTTTTGTATAAGAACTTCTTTAAAACCAACTATTTCAATGAAAAATAAAATCTATCTACTTTGTTTTATAATTGCAAGCTTTATCGCTTGTAACCAACAAAAATCAAACACTTCTACCACAACGACTCCAGTGGCCCCTACTAAACCAACAGCAATTAAATCTACACCTGCTGCAAGCACAGCACTTGATGCATCCACTTTGGTACAGGAGCAACCATTAACAGCACATGCGACTCAATTTTACACCAATTTACTATGGCATTATGAAGCAGCAGTGGTGATTAACAATCCAGATGCTGGCAAAGAATATGTTGGGAAATGGGTCAAGTTTAATGCAGATAATACTTTAGAAACTGCCTTTTACGATGGAGCTATTACCAAAGGCAGATGGATAATCGAAGAGGACAAAAACATATTAACCATTCTAGAAGGTGGAGAAAGACCAACCTTGACGCAATGGAAAGTACAAGGTTCTTCTTCCTCTGATGCCATCATGATTTTAGTAGGAACCAAAAAATACGCTAATAATGCGACTCAAATTAAAATGATGCGATACAGTCAGATTCCCGTTAAAGAAGCACAATAAAATGTTTGAAACATCATTTTGATATTAGTGCGAATGAAAAGTCGAATTTCTATTTTATAAAAATACAGGAAATTAGTTTTTGAGGTTTAAAGATTGCCCATTAAAAAAATGACTTTTAATAATTTATAGTGATTTTTGTTTCTAATATCTGTTGGCAACAATCCGCTGGCAAAACTAAAAAGGGTGCCAACGGATTGTTGCCAACGGATAAATCATTATTTTTTTACTAAACTATTTCCCTATCCCTTTTTTCTAAAGGTAAGTCAATCAGTTTCCTATTCTTGATAGGTCTTTTCATTTGACTTAACATTTATATTTATTATAAGAAGTATAATTTCAGGTTCTTTCCTCCCTAATAAGTGTCTAAATAGCCCTAATTGCGCCAATCCATTTGCTTTTTCCTTTAATTTTTAAAAAATTAGGAAATAAATCATTTTTAGGCTAGGGGATAATAATATTTCGATAGTCTAAGGGATAACTGTCAATCTTGTTTTTTTAATATTAACAATAGTTAAAGAACAAGGTAGGCATAGCAAATGTCTTTTCTCTGACGTTTGATTGACAAAGCTAGATTTTCCTATTTCCTAATTAAACCCGTATGTTATGCGAAAGTTATTACTCTTATTATTACCGCTGTCCATTTTAGTATTACAATCCTGTAATAAAGATTTTGGTACCGTCGAAGTGACTTATACCAAAGCAACTGCAATCTATGGTGACTTAGACGATGTTAGAAATACCAACTTGTTAGAAGGTGCAAAACCTATCGAAAACGCAGGAAAAATATTCGTAGCTGAAAACATGTTACTTATTGGAGAAGAAGGCAAAGGCATTCACGTCGTGGATAATACTAATCCAGAAAATCCAACAAATTTATCTTTTATCAATATCCCAGGAAACAGAGAATACTTTGTAGCAGGTAATACGCTTTATGCAGAGAGCTATTATGACATGATTAAGATAGATATTACTAATAAAAATCAACCTATTTTAGAATCTAGAGTAAAAGATGCCTTCAAAGGAGAGCAAAATTTTGAGAACGCTAAGGGAGAACACCTAATTGGATTTGATTTTGAATTAATCACTGAAAAGGTAGGTGAAGATAGTGAAATATACCAACAACTTTGGGGACACCAAGATGTTTATTATTATGATTATGCAGACCGAGTTATTCCACCCTCTCAGGTACCAACTTCTTTCGCAGGAAATAGTAGTGCCTCTGTAGGTTCCGTAAATAGAATTGCAGTAGTTGATGAGTTTGTTTATGTTGTTAGTCGTAGTTTTATAACCACTTTTGAAGATAATGGAAATTTAGAACAAATAGGTGAATCTTTAAGAGTCGGTGCTAATATGGAAACTGTTTTTCCTAATGGCAATCAATTATTTGTAGGAACAGCACAATCAATGGAGGTTTTTGATATCAGTAATAATTCAGAACCTAGATGGGTTTCTTCTTTTACTCACGCCAATTCTTGTGACCCAGTTTTACCTTGCGGAAATATCGCTTTTGTAACGCTTAGAACAGGAGATGTAGGCAATTGCCCAGGTGATGAAAATGCTTTATTGGTATTGGATATCAGCAGAACACAACCACAACAAATTCAAGAAATTGAAATGGAGAGTCCATTTGGTATGATGATGGCAAATAACCGACTATATGTAGGAGAAGGAACTAATGGATTAAAGGTATTCAATGCAGAGGACAAGTCTAATTTGACTTTAGAAACATGGGAACCTAATATAGAAGCGTATGATATTATCTATCATCCAACCAATCCAAATCTATTATTGATTGCTGGCCCAACAGGTATCAGTCAATATCAAATAGAAGGAGGAGTTGATTACTCTTTAATTAGTACCTTGACCTTCTAATTTCCCTTCATTTGAAAGAAAAAAAGGGCGACAATGAAAAATTGCCGCCCTTTTTTAATAGATTTTTAGCTTCAAAATCAGCCTAATCCAAATTATATGCAATCAGCCGTACGTATTCTTATCAGCTTTCTTTTAGTCGTTTGTGTCTTCAATTTAGGCTATAGCCAAAAGGGAAAAAAGAAAAAGAAAAAGAAGCAATCGACAACAAGTAAAAGAGCAATCGTTCAATATAATGATGGGTCTGTTTTTATAGGAGACATTTTATTTGAAGGAACGTTGAACATGAAAATGATTTTATCAACTAATGATACGGTTAATTTAAACAAGGCTTATATCAAACGAATCAAGCGCGGAGATGAAAATATTTCTTTGTTTGGAGGAGCAAAATTTCATTATACAGAAGGTTTTTTCATGTCCCTTCAGTTTGGAGGTATGAACAGTGATGATTTCAATAATGAAACTAGTGAATTCACCTTTATTGGAGGCTATCGATTTAATAAAAAGTTAGCGGCAGGGCTTGGTATAGGAGCAGGTTATAATTCCACCTTTTCTTTTGGTACTTGGATAGATGCAGCTACTATACCAATTTTTGCTTATGCTCGGTTTTATCCAATCGAAAAAAAGGTAAAACCTTTTATTGCAGGTAGATTAGGATGGGGATTTCCAGACAATAACGCATGGGGAGGTGACCATACAGGAGGATTATACTTTCAACCGGAAATCGGCGTAAATTTCGCTTCCCGTAGGCGTATTCGATTTACTTTAAGCATAGCCCAACAGGTCCAACACATCAAAGGCTCAAATGTAAATTTTGACCAATTCAGTAATCCCGTTACATCTGATTACAATCTTTGGTTCAATCGCACAGTTTTTAAAGTAGGAATAGATTGGAAATAAAAGATAGGAATTAATTATAAATAATATAGAAGTTTTTATTCAGTTACTAGTCTCGTAATCCGAATATTGTCTATTCAAAATAAAGTTTAGCAGTTATTTTCCAATGCATTTTTATCTTAGGGTTAAGCTGCTTATTATTGCGCTTTACTTATAGGGTGAATCATTAATGTGTTCGAAAATTGGAGGGTATCCAAAATTACTCGGGTTTTACGTCGTGAGCGAGACGGGTATTCTGAAATACCCATCCAATCAACTTCGAAATGAGGGCTTCGAGGCCCTCCACTTTTAAATTATCCATTACGATAAGTTTTAGTGATAAAATAATTTGTCGGAAAGTTTTTGTCGCATTAATAAAGCACTTAGGCTTCTATTAAATTAACATTTGCTTAATTTTTTTCTTAGAACTTTTTCTAATAGGGAAATAAATTAGGATAAAGATAAATTAAGGCAATCAATTGATAATCAATTAATTACAAACAAATTGTTGTTGTAAATGATTGCTTTAAACCTAATTTTGGATTAGGTGAGATGTAGTTCCCTATTAATAAAACAAAATGTTAAGAAAGTAAGTTCCCGACATATTTTATTTTTTATAATTTATTTTCATTTCACATCCATGAAGATTAAAGGAAAGTCATATCAGACTATTTGGCTAAAAGAAAATGATGCATCTACCGTTCAAATTATAGACCAACGGTGGCTGCCTCATCAGTTTGTCATAGAAGATATAACAAGCTCACAAGAAATGGGTATTGCAATTAAGGATATGCATTTGAGAGGAGCTCCGTGTATTGGTGCTGCAGCAGCCTATGGGATGTATCTAGCAGCCTTAGAAGCTCCTGAGAATGATTTTCAGGCCTATCTTAAACAACAAGCAGTATATTTGAATCAGACTAGACCAACAGCAGTAGACTTATCCAATGCTATTCGTTCGATTTCTAAAAAATTAGTTAACTGTAAGAATCAAAAAGAAGCAGTAGAAATCTGCTTAAATTTTGCTATTGAATCCTGTGAGGAAAGTGTGGAACATTGTCGATTAATTGGGCAACATGGATTGGACATTATAAAAAATTTACACGCCCAAAATCCTAAGCAACCAGTAAATATTTTAACCCATTGCAATGCAGGTTGGATGGCTTGCGTCGATTATGGTACTGCAACCTCTCCCATCTATGCAGCTCATGATGCTGGCATTCCTGTGCATGTATGGGTAGATGAAACCAGACCTAGAAACCAAGGCGCCAGAATTACTGCTTTTGAGTTATTGGAGCATGGTGTCCCACATACCGTTATCCCTGATAATGTAGGCGGTCACCTTATGCAACACGGGATGGTAGACATGGTTATCGTTGGGAGTGACCGAACCACAAGAACTGGCGATGTTGCAAACAAAATTGGTACGTACTTAAAAGCTTTAGCGGCAAAGGATAACCAAGTTCCTTTTTATGTAGCACTCCCCCACTCTTCTTTTGATTGGACAATTCGAGATGGAGTCAAGGAAATTCCTATTGAAAAACGCGGATCCAAAGAAGTCAGTTATATTCAAGGAAAAACTAAATCGGGAGAAATCCTAGAAGTGCTGCTAACACCCGAAGATAGTCCAGCTTTAAATTATGCTTTTGATGTTACTCCTGCTCATTTAGTAACAGGTATCATTACAGAAAGAGGAATTTGTAAGGCAAATGAAAAGGATATTTTGAAATTATTTCCAGAATATACCTAGTTGATAAACTAAGCTTATTAAGACAATAGATTAGTTACTATACGTGGTAGTTATTGTTTACTCGTTTACTTACTACTTAGGAATAGAAAAAGAAAAAGTAGCCCCTTTACCTAAGGTAGAATTTACCCAAATTTTGCCCCCGTGCATGTCAACAATTTTTTTGCACATAGACAAGCCAATTCCAGTTCCTTCGTAATCTTCCTTTCTATGTAATCGCTTAAAAAGTAAGAAAATTTTATTAAAATAAGTTGGCTCAATCCCAATTCCATTGTCTTTAATATTAAAGACCCAACTATCCTTATCATCATGCGAAGAAATTTCTACTTTAGGATTTTTTTCCTTACCTATAAACTTAACCGAATTCGTAATTAAATTTTGTAGTAATTGTAATAATTTAGAACGGTCACCAGAAATAAACGGGGTTTTCAAGTCTAAAGTAACTTCAGCATTCTTCTCTTTTATCAAAGATTGATTTAATTGTAAAACATAATTAACAAATTCAGGAACATTAATTTTTTCCTTGGTTACCGTACTTTTTTGTAGGACTGAAAAATCCAATAGATCGTTGACAAGCAATAGCATATCATCTGTTCCTTTAGAAATAAAAGTAAGCGCCTGTAATTCTTCTGCATTTAATCGGTCTACTGCAGTTTTTTGCAAAAATTGGGAGAAATTGGAGATGGTCTGAAGGGGTGATTTTAAATCATGCGAGGCGATATAGGCAAAATTCTCTAACTGTAAATTGTAGGCGATATATTTTTCTAACTCTTGGTTTTTGAGCTCTAATCCATTTTCCGCCTTTATAAGTTCTTGGTTGCTTGTTTTTAAAGAAGAATAAGCATGCTGTTTTTGTGAGTAAAAATAAAGCAAAAATCCTGACATTAGTCCTAGAAAGAAAATACCTCCTAAAAGCATTCTTCTTTTAGTTTCTCCAACGATCAGTTCCGCTTGCAACTGTTGTTCTTTTACTTCTCGTTCCTTAACTTTTTGTGCATATTTACTTTTTTCTCTAAATAAAGTAATCTCACTTAATCGGTCTTTTTGAAACTTTTTTTCCGAAGCAGCCAAATAAACTTTATTATAATTCAGTGCAGATTTAAAATTACCTTTGTCCGAATAATAGGAAGAAATATAACCACTAGACTCTTTTAATAAAAAATTATTATCATTATCTAATGCCCATTGATAGACCTTTTTCAAAGCTAATAAATTATCTTTTTGAGGTCTAATAACGGATTCTAACTTAATCAAGGTTAATATAGCTCTTAATTCCTGTCTTTTATTTTTAGATTTAAGAGAGGTGTTCAATGCTTTATTTATATAATTTTCTGCACTAACATAATCTTTTTCAAGACTAGAAATTTCACTCATATATCGATAAACAGTTGGCAAATCCGGAAAACTTCCAAGGGAATTTATCCGTCTTAACCCTTCTTGAAATTGTTTTTTAGCCAAATCTATATTCCCTTTTTCGAAATACATTATCCCAGAGTAAAGCGTAGGGCTAACCAAAAAATTATCATTTGAAATTTCATCTTCTTTATCAAAAATCACATCAAAGTATTCCTTCGCACCTTCATAATCTTTAGCTATGATACTAATATAAGCAAGAGAGGTTTGTGCTTCTAAAATCCAGTCTTTTCTTTCAATCTTTTCAAAGATTTTCAAAGCCAAATCGGCTTTTCTAAAAGCATCCCCAAAATCAGACTTTATTCTACAAATATTACTTAGATACAAATACATAAGGCCTTCCGTAATTGGCATTTTAAGCTTATTCGCAAAGGGTAATGCTTCATCTAAATGTTTTTTTGCTATTTCGTATGCTCCCAACCTTATGTTTAGTGTGCCCAATCTACTTTTTAAGTTGGTCCATTTTTTAAGGTCATTTATTTTGTAATAACCAATTATCTCTTGGACCATGTCTCTACTCTTAATATTTTCATCGGCCATTAATAGATAAAGGCTATGTCTGTATTTTACATAATTCAATAAAGAATCATTCGCTCTTAATAAAGGGTTTTCCAATAAATTACCAGTGATGGTAATAGTCTCACTCCAATCTTTATTCTTAGATTTCGATGCTGCCTCAAGTTGTTTATTGACATAAGGAATTAAAGAATCTACAACGACCACCTGATTGGTGTTTTCACAAAAAATGGGAAATGGTATAAGAAATATAATAGAAAGAGAAAGGAAAAATACCAAACCAAAGTGTTTAAAAAAACACTTGTTAAAAATACTAAAGGATTTCCTTGACAGATTAATCATGCTTATTGCAACTGGAGCTTAAATATAAAAAGTTAAAAATTAAGGGAAGTTTTATGTCTAGATTTTTGGTTATTCAGGAGGTAATCTTAAGGAATTATAGAGGAGAATTTTGGTCTACAGAAAGATTAAATGGCTTCTATTTATTAACTGTTCAAAGCTTATGCCAACCTTACTGATATTCAATTATTTAACGCTTTTCTTCACAAAGTGTAACTATTACACTAATTACTTTCAGAATACTTTGAAAACCAGCGAATATTTGCTAATTTTCGGTTTCAATGGAAGTAAAAAGCAATATATTGGAAGCTACAAGCAATAAAAACAACGCTTTTGACAATTTCTTCAAAAGCGCCTTTACAGTCGATAATATCATATTTGGTTTTGATGAAGCAGATTTGAAGGTACTCTTAATAAAAAGAGGAGAAATTCCTTACGAAAACCAATGGGCCTTACCAGGAAATTTTGTGTATCAAGATGAGAATTTAGATACTGCAGCAAAAAGGGTTTTAGCAGAGCTAACGGGCGTAAAAAATGTTCACTTAGAACAAGTAAAAACTTTTGGTTCTGTTGGTCGCCACCCTTTTGGTAGAGTCATTACAATAGCTTATTATTCTTTGATTAAAATATCCGATTACCGTTTGCATGTCTCCTCTATTGCACAAGAAGCTGCCTGGCATTCTTTATCGGATGTCAAAGGATTACCTTTTGACCATGATGAAATTTTTGCAGCCTGTTTTAATCGATTAAAATTAAATATCAAACGACAACCCATAGGGTTTGAATTATTGCCTCCTAAATTTACTCTTACTCAATTACAACATTTATACGAAGCCATCCTAGAAGAAAAATTAGATAAGCGAAATTTCCGTAAAAAAATCCTATCTATGGATTTTTTAATTGATTTGAATGAATTGCAAGAAGGGGTCGCTCATAGACCAGCGAAACTATTCAAATTTGATAAGGAAAGGTATAGACGATTATACGAAGAGGAAGGCTTCCATTTTGATGTAGCACCTACAAAGCATAAGAAAAAGTAGATTTAAAATTGAAAATATAATCATTTCTTTAAAGTTATTTTAGCCATTCCAAGTTTAACGCTTGTATCTTTTCGTCGGCCAATTTCATTGATTTCCGCTTTTCCAAATCAAAAAACAGGAATTTTAATACCGCTTCTGATAATTGCTGTTGACTTTTTTCATCCATCATTTTCAAAATAATAGTCACTACCTTAGTCCCTATTTCTTGGACACATACATCTATAACTATAGCCGTTCCTGCAAAAACTTCTTTTATAAACTTAGTATTAAATTCTAGGTAGGCACAACCAATGCCTTTCGCTGCCAAAATAGGGTCTGTAATTCCAAACTTTATCATATAATCATCCGCTGCTAGATAGAACTTCTCCATATATTTTAGCGTGTTCATATGTTGATAGATGTCACAATCTTCGGGTTGAACGATATGCTTAAAGACAATCATAAAAAAGTTAGAATTTGAAATATTTGCCTATCCGAAGGCAAGTAAAAAGATAAAGAAGAGTAAAAAAAGAGCTTCTGAAAAGGTATTATTCCAGAAGCTCTTTAGAGTTACGTTTATTTATTTTAATGTCCACATCCAATAGGAGAACCATCAGGTAAAGCCGGTGCTTCAGGCAATTCAAATCCACTTGGGTCTGCCATAAACTGCTTTATCTGATGCGACATATATAACTGATGCGCTTTTTCAGCAGCACTCCCAGAACGGGAGTTTGTACTATTTGAAAAAGCATCTACATGCAATAATGCGAGTGCAGCTACTTGCTGATTCCCACCAGTATTACCAGCTAATTGTAATAATTTTCTAAGGTATAATTTTTCATTATTTCGGCTAATTTCCTTTGCTAAATCAGAACCTGTTCTAATACCAACAATACCATTTTTCACTTCCGATAATAAATTATCTAAAGACATTTGTTGCTTATCTCTAGCATGATGCTCAACCACCCTCGCTAATTTTCCAGGATTTAATAATAAATCTAAAGTTGCATTGACAATAGCTTCTGACGCACCAATTGGGTCAAAGGTCAAACCAGTATGCACTTTAAACAATTCTCTATCCCTGGAATAGCCGATTGGCTGTGGTGGAATTAGTTGAATAATATCCTCTGATAAGGTCAAATTATTAGGGTTCAAACTTTCTAAAATGGCAGCTAATGCCACTTTTTGTTGACCAGCATCGTAAATTTTAGTGACCGTTTGTCCATCCCCTTTTGTTGCATAAGAATAATCAACCGCACCAATCATTTTAGTCGCTGCTTCTACTTGGTAACGATGTGCTAAATATAGTGGAACTAATACATTTTCTAAAGTAGCCATTGGGGCACCATCAGGAATACTATTCGTTCCAAACCTAGCCAAAGCACCTTTACGAACTTCCATCAATCTTTTTAATTCTGTAGCTGGATTTTCTCCACCATCCCAAAGATGCCCCATAGGATGTGCACCAGATTGTGGGCGAGCATCTCGGTCAGAAATATACTGGAAACCCATTTTGTGATTATCTGTTAAAATTTCTTTTAAAGCTGCACTCTCATCTGTTCCTTCAGGAAAATCTTGATATCCATATAAAACAGTTCTTTTGTCCCAATCTCCAATCCCAACAGCATAAGCATCAGAAAAATCTAAATCACCATTACTATCCAATGAAATATACGGATGCGGATAATCCATTACAGAGGAACGATTTTTTACACTAGCCGCAAAATTATGAGCCAAACCTATCGTATGGCCTATTTCATGGGCAGATAATTGACGCAAACGAGCCAATGCCAATTGAAGCATTTTTTCATTAGGATTGGGTGCGCCATCTTCATAAGGTGACAATAAACCTTGTGCAATCAAGAAATCCTGTCTAACTCTCAAAGAACCTAGCGAAACATGTCCTTTGATAATTTCCCCGGTGCGTGGGTCTCTCACTGATGCACCATAAGACCAGCCTCTAGTTGACCGGTGAACCCATTGAATCAGATTGTACCGAACATCCATAGGGTCTGCGCCTTCTGGCATTTCTTTAACAATGAATGCATCTTTATATCCAGCAGCTTCAAAAGCTTGATTCCACCAAGCCCCTCCTGTCATTAATGCCGATTTAATAGGTTCTGGTGCGCCTCTATCTAAATAATAAACAATAGGTTCTACTGGCTCACTAACGGCTGCTGAAGGGTCTTTTTTCTTTAATCTATGTCTTGGTATAAATCTTTTAACCAATGGGTCTTGGATAGGAGTCGCATAATCTGCATAACTCATCGCATTATAACCACTTCTTGGGTCGAAAACTCTAGGTTCGTAATCATCATCTGGCAATTCTATAAAAGAATGATGCATTCTAACGGTCACCGCATTCGGAGAAGGTACGACCGAGCGAATATATCTCCCCTTAGCTTGACCACTAAAAGTAAGCGTTGCTTCTAATTCTGTATTTTTTGGAAATCCTTTACACATTGGCAGATAAACTGCAGAACGATTAGGGTCTACTTTATAACTGCCTTGTTTTCCTCGATTTAATCTAGCGGCAACCCCATGTGCGTCTTGCATTAAAAACTTAGTAATATTAACCAAGTGTTTTCCATTACCAGAAGCTTCAATTTTGAATCCACCAATAACAGAGGAAGCAAAAGCTTGAGCAACTGATTTAGCTTCTTCTGGGTTATCGCTAATAGCGCGATAATCATAATTAGGTTGAATCATTAAAATTTTAGGGCCAACTTTCTGAAATTTCACAATTCGCGTGTCTCCTAATTGACCTCTATCTAATCCAATATCATTAGACCCAATGCCTGCTGGCAAAGAATTGACATATAAAATTTCTTCATCCAATTTATCTATTTCTAAAAATAAATGCCCCTTTTTCTCATCCCAATAAAAATTTAAATATCCTTCCGTCTTGGTCATCGATTTTGTCAACTCCGAAATGGGGTCAGCGGACGGTCGATTAAGGTCATCTGTCATAACTTTTGCAGTGCTACAAGCAGAAAAAGCAATGGCAACTATAAAAATGAGTATTCTCATGTAAATCTAATTTTGATTTTTAAATACTAAAACGAGTAAAATTAAAAACACAAAAACGGTAAAAACTTTGGATTAAAAAAATATCATTGAATCCTTAATTCTGATTTTTTTCGGTAGTCGCAAGTAAAATAGTGCATAATATGAGATTTTATAAGCAAAAGAATAATTTTTAAAAAAATATCACCAAATAGTTGCACAGATGAATTTTCGTCACTATATTTGTTACATAATTAAAAAAAACACCAAATTATTTACAAAAAATGAAAACACCTTAACAAAAAAACGAAAATTTAATTTCGCAAACAATTATTCAAAAAACCAAATCCTTTTAAAACCTCGGTAAGTATAGAGTAAAATAAGTTGAGTATATTTTTAAAAATGTATCCAATTTTATTTACTCATTACTTGCTAGAAAACACCCAAATCATGATACAAGCAAATCATTTAAAACCACTTACTAAAGAAGCAGTTAGAATGGCAGCCCGTCGTTTGATGGAAAGAAATTACACCACCACTGCCATAGAAGTCAAAAATTTATTACGAACACAAAATTATTGGGCCATACATCCTACTATTGCCGATTTTTTAGAAGAACTGGCAGCAGAAGAAAATTGGTATTTTGTCAGTAACAACTATCAAATAAATTACTTCAAAAATGAAGTGACTGCCAACTATTACATCAATATGTCACAAGAGGAAATGGACCATTTTTTATTTAACATTAAGTATTCGGTTAATTAAATTAAGCTTCGAAAACTGGTACCTTTCGTACAGGTTCAAGATACAGGTCTTTCTACCACAATTTTCAATTAAAACTGATTAGAAAATTAAGTGCTCTTAGCAATTTCCTTTAAAATTTCATAGAACGTCACAACGAACACAACAAATTAATAATCAGCTCATTACAACGTAGTGTCGTAGTGTCGTTGGGAGAAACTATTTTTATTTGATACTTTACTAAATTTAGACTTGATAAGCAAAAGGTCTGCTTTCAGGTCCCGTCCAAGTGGCATTATCCACTATCATCAAAGCATTAGAAAAAAGGTCCTACATACGTTAAACTACACAAAAAATTTGCATTACAAGCAGTTTATTATCAATTTTAGGAGCAAAGGGAGTAGGTAAAATAAAACCTACTCCCATTTGTATTGATAACCTAACAACTCTTTTTGATGCAGCAATTTTCCCTAATTTGTTTTGCCCTAATATTTACCTCTTCCATATTCGCACAAACGCCCTCTACTGCCATCCGTGTATATGAAATTTTTCAAGATAAGTGTAGCAGTTGCCATAGTCATGACAATCCACAAGCTGGATTAGATTTGGAAGGGACTGGAGGTAATAAAGCTGCAAAAGCTTCTTATGTTTATGATAAACTAGTAGGCATCACTGCCAGCAATACTACAGCAGCAGCTAAAGGTTATAAGTTAGTGCATCCTGGCAGAATAGATAAGAGCTTTTTGTTTAAAAAAATCAATCAAGGGTTAGACCCAGATATGGTTTTGGAAAGTGGTGAAAATGATGTGATGCCTTTATCAGGTTCTTTAACGGCTGTCGAAAAAGAACTGGTCCGTCAATGGATATTATTTGGCGCACCAAAAGAAGAAGTTGTTGTCAAAGAAGCATTATTAATGGATTATTATAATAATGGGATGGGAAGGGCTTCTTTTCCAGAAGGAGCACCAGCAGCACCCGACCCATCAGAAGGGTTCCAAATAAAGATGGGACCGTTTTTCATTGACCCAGCAGGAGAAGATGAATGGTACACAAAATATCAATTAGATAATACAGAAGAGATAGAAGTAAATAGATTAGATATTCAGATGTCCAATTTCTCTCATCACTTTATTATTTATGACTATAGTTCAGAAGCTAATGCCGTACCAGATGGGTTTAGAAGAGACCAAGACCACACACAAGATGTGAGTTTTGTAGCAACTGTGCAAGAAAGCAATGATATTGTCTTACCTAACAAAACTGCTTACAGATGGGGGAAAAATCACGTCTTAGATTTAAATTCTCATACAATTAATTATGCAGCAGATGGAATTTATCAAAATGAAGTGTACATCAATGTATATACGCAGCCCAAGGGTACTGCTTTGCAAGAAATGCGGTCTGATTTAGTACCATATCCTTGGATAAATATTCCAAATAATGGGAACGAAATCACCCATTCTTCTAATGTTCAATTTCCTGCAAAAGTATATTTATGGAATGTTGCGGGGCATACGCATCGATACGGAACGAGCTATAAAATTTGGAAAAACGATCAAGCAGGTACCCCAGACGAACTTATTTACGACGCCTCTTGTCCAAGAGGTATTCCTGGTTGTGTCGCACCATTTTATGATTATCAGCATATTCCAAATCGTATCTTTGATGAATTTCTATATGTCGATTTCGCGGATGGTATTACGCATGAAGCTAAATGGATAAACGATGGGCCCGAATCGGTTCGTTGGGGCTCTACTTCTCAGGATGAGATGATGCTTTTTGCGATGCTCTACGTGACCGATACAACTGGATTAGGTAATAATAATGTGACTACTCCAACTTTTGAAATTGAAAATCCTTTGGCAGAAATAATAGTAATGCCAAACCCAATGCAAGAGCTGACTAATATAGTCTTGCCAGAAGGTATAGGAGCTGTAAATTTCAGATTAAATGATATGCTCGGAAAAGAGGTTAGGCGATTGACCAATTTTAATAATCCTTATATCCAAGTCAAAAGAAATAATTTACCAAAAGGTATGTATCTATTCACTATTGAAGATGAAAAAGGTAGGTCCTTCACAGGGAAGATATTGATGAATTAGGAACAGTAAAACCCGCCAGCTTAAGGAGCTGTTGGGCAGATAAAAAATCTACTAATAAATCCGTTGGAAAAATTGGCTTTTCAAGGCTACTTTATCCAACGGATTTTTTTATGGAGACAAACCTTATCTGTCAAAAACAATACGTACATTGCATCCTTTCAAAATTAGCATAATTTAAAATGAAAAAAGTAGCTTTAGTCGGAGTACCTTGGGACAAAAAGGGGAGTTATTTAGGTGGTCAAGCCTTAGCACCAGCTAGGATTCGAGAAGCATTGCACTGCGGTTCTGCAAATTATTGGACAGAATTAAATGTCAATCCAATTGAGCATGAAGATTTTGAAGACATTGGAGATTTAAACCTTAAGAAATATTTTGATATTGAAAAGCAAATCGCTCTAATTTTAAGCAAAGATATGCGGACTTTGGCTATTGGTGGGGACCATTCTATGACCTACCCTATTATCAAAGCACATTATCAATTTAGTGGGGAATTTGACATCTTGCAAATAGATGCACACGGAGATTTATACGATGAATTTGAGGGGGATAAATATTCCCATGCCTGCCCTTTTGCACGGATTATGGAACAAAAGTTAGCTAGCCGCTTAGTCCAGGTTGGCATTCGAGCCATCAATCCACATCAGCGGGAACAGATGGAAAAATTTAAAGTAGAAACGATAGAAATGCACCAATTTGATGCAGGTCAACGACCTACTTTTGACAAACCTGTTTATATTTCCTTAGATTTAGATGGGCTAGACCCAGCTTATGCCCCTGGAGTTTCTCATCACGAACCTGGCGGCTTAACCACTAGAGAAGTTTTGCGACTTATCCAAAATATCAATGTGCCTATCATTGGCGCAGATGTCGTAGAATATAATCCTCACCGAGATAATTCAGACATGACCGCAATGTTAGCAGCTAAATTGGTCAAAGAAATAGCTGGAAAAATGTTGAGTTAGTGGTGAGTTGTAAATCTGCGCATTAACTTGATTTACCGCTCATAACTCATAACTTAGCAATAAATTCTTTTATTTCTACTTGCGCGTCCATACATTCCTTTAAAAATTTAGGCATAGTAAAATAGGTATGCACTAAGCCCTCATAATTGGTGTATTGCACTTGGTTACCTGCAGCTTTCAGTTTTTCCGAATAATCTATTCCTTCATCTCTGAGTGGGTCAAATCCTGCCGTTTGGACTAAAGCTGGAGGTAAATTAGACAAATCCTCCGTCAATAAAGGAGACATTAATGGATTTAACCTATCTGATTCATTTTTTTGATAATGGCTCATAAACCAATCCATTAATTCTTTAGTCAAAATATAACCTTCTCCATTTGACGTAATAGAGGGATGCTGCATTCGAGCATCTACGGTCGGATATACCAAGACTTGACCAGCAATTTTAGGCGTTCCTAAATCTCTTGCTTGGATAGCAGTTACTGCTGCTAAATTTCCTCCTGCACTATCACCCAAAACAATCAATTTATCAGGATTTCCACCATATTTTGCTATATGTTCACCGACCCATTTAGTCGCATCATAACAATCCTCTACTGCTGCTGGAAACTTGTGTTCAGGCGCTAATCGGTAATCCACTGCTACCACGAATGCATTATTCATTTTACAAAGTCTCCGACAAATTTTATCATGAGATTTCAAATTTCCAATCACAAAACCACCGCCGTGATAAAAAGCAATAACAGGAGCATCCGAATTATTATCAGGCGTATAGATACGTATGGGAATGTCGCCATATCTACCAGGAATTTTTAAATCTTCTACTTTTGGCAATGCAATAGGTGGCCCATCTAACAAGCTAGACTCTCGGTTATCCGCAAAATTTCTAAAATCTTTTACAGAGATAGTCTTAAAATCAATTTTTGTAAAAGTATTATTTGCCCAAAGCAGTAATTTTAATTTCCAGGACATTCCCATATAAAAAAGGTTTTATGTATGAAATATGATTATTATTTCTATTTGAATTTTTGCTATAAATGTTATAGTTTGTACTAAAATAAACGCTCCACCATTATCCCCTTCCCCTTTTTGTAATATCCTCCAACAAATTTATACTATTCAACGTCCAATATAACTTATTTGCTATGATTAAGCTGCAATCACTGCTATTTATTCTATTTTTCTTGAGTGCCTCTATATTAAAAGGTCAAAATATTAATCGGATTTTGTTAGAAAACAGATGGTCCGCTTTTGATAATTTTGCGATTATTGACTTTTTTGAAAATGGACAAGCACAATTAGAATATGCTTATTGTTCTTATTGCAATACCACTAAAGACACCGTTAATTGGCAATTATCTGAAAAAATATTGATTATTGGGGAAGATAGTTTAACAATAAAATCAGCTACAACTAATGAAATTAAAACCGCCCAATATAAAAGTGAATTTGTATTTAAGAATGTAAAAAGGCTAAAAGAAACTAAGCTCAAAAAGTCAGAAGTCCAAAGTTTTTTAATGACCGATACACCATTAAATATAAAAGTTAAAAGCTCAAAATTTGATAATTCAATAAAGCAACGTATAAAATTTCATAACAATGGAAAAATGTGGCTAGATGACCCTAAATACAAAGGTCAGTGGGCGCTAAAATCTTTTTATGGCGACCTTTTCTTAATCTATTTACATAGAAAAGCCGTCAATCGTAAATTTCCTTTACTAAAAATCAAAGAGCTAAAGAAAGGTGAATTCATCGGTCAACCTATTCCTTCTATAAAGTATGGTGCTCCATTTGTTTTGGTAATATCAAAATAGTGGATAAACTTATTGATTTAATCTGTCTAATGCAGCTTGAAGCACTTTTTTAGAATTCCCCACAAAAACATCCTCATCGATGATGATGACAGGTCTTTTTAAAAAGGTATATTCTTCTAAAATCAATTTTTTGTAGTCTTTTTCAGATAAGGTCTTTTCTTTCAAGCCCATACTTTTGTATTTCATAGCTCTACGGCTAAATAATGCTTCGTAGGAACCAGTATGTTCTGCTAGGAAAGCAATTTGTGCCTCTGTCATTTTCTCTTCCTTGATATTCTGCATTTTGAATCCTTCTCCACCATTTAATTCTTTTATTATTCGTTGGCAAGTATTACAATTAGCTAAGTGATAGATTTTTCTCATGATTATTCTATTTTTGGGCAAAAGTAATAAAAGAGTACTCCGTCAACAAGTTTGATTCACCAATTTTATTTCTATGAAAGCCGCATATTTTACAAGTTATCAATCCCCAATTACAGTTGAAACACTACCTGAACCAACTTGTAGTCCCAACGGTGCCGTTATCCAAGTTAAAGCAACTGGAATCTGTCGTAGCGATTGGCATGGATGGATGGGGCATGATTCGGATGTTCAATTGCCTCATGTGCCCGGACATGAACTGGCAGGAATAGTGCTGGAAGTAGGGAAAAATGTACAGCAGTGGCAAAAAGAAGACCGTGTCACCCTACCCTTTTGTTGTGGATGTGGACATTGTGGACAATGCGTTTCAGGACAACAACAAATCTGTGATAATTATTTTCAACCAGGCTTTACAGCTTGGGGGTCTTTTGCAGAATATGTACATATCGAATACGCTGATGTCAATTTAGTTCGCTTACCTGACAGTATGTCTTTTGAAGCAGCTGCAGTTTTGGGCTGTCGATTTATTACTGCCTATCGAGGAATTATTGCGCAAGGCAAATTACAGCCAGGGCATTGGGTAGCAGTGCATGGCTGTGGTGGCGTTGGCATTTCTGCGATTATGATTGCCAAGGCCATTGGGGCACAAATCATTGCAATAGATATTGAGGAGCAAAAATTAGCTTTTGCCAAATCCTTAGGAGCAGATGTAGTCTTCAATGCCAGTGAAATAAAGGAAATTCCTTTGGCTATCCGAGAAGTGACTAGAGGCGGTGTATCTGTCTCCGTAGACGCATTGGGCAGTCAAATTACCTGTCATAATTCGATTTTATCATTGAAAAAAAGAGGAAAACACATTCAAATTGGATTGATGACGGGCAAGGATGCCTTACCTCAAATTCCAATGGGGCCCGTCATATCAAAAGAGTTAGAAATAATTGGTAGTCATGGAATGCAGGCACATCAATACCCAGCTATGTTGGATTTAGTTTTTGCCAAAAATATTCCATTAGAACAAATGATAGGCGAACGAATGAATCTAGAAAAAGGCGCAGTTGCTTTGATGAAAATGGGTAGTTTCAGCAATACGGGTGTGATGGTTATCAATAACTTCTCTTAAGAGTTACAAAAAAAGCATTTATAATTTCAGGTAGTCTATTTTTGAAATGAAAATTAAATAAGTTAGACCATGATACGCAGTTATTTTGTTTTCTAATGAGGCATGAATTCGTGAAGCGAATGAACCGTTTACGGATGGGGTGCCTCCAGACATAACACCGCTATGGCGAGCCTGCCTGTCGGCAGAGGCAGGTATTTTTAACGAAATTAGAAGACTAAAGAACAAGTAACTTGGCTAAAGTTATTTATTTTTCATTTCTTTGATACTTGCACTATTATTATCGTTTATTATGAGTTCAAGGTTTGATTATTATTATCCTTAGAATAGAAAATGGGATAATTTTGGGTTCTTTGTTAACATTAATTGGAGTATTTCCACTCGCTAAAAATGGATTAATTTAACACTGATTTTGGCAAAGCATACTTCCAGAAATAAGTATGCCAACTGAATTAACTATTTTTACAAAAATTGTTAATCACCAAATCATCAACCATGTTAAAAACACTCAAAAAAATCATACTAAGCTCCCTTTCCATTCTAGGTATCAGTTTTATATTTTGGCTTTTATTTTTGTCCAATCCAAAATGGTCTTATGCAAATGAGACAAAGTTTGATTATGTAACTGTTTATCACAATAAAAACCTAGAACCAGAAACACAAAAGGTGATAAAAAACGCTATTAGCATCATCAAAACCTCCAATCTTTTTACGGAAGCAGTTGACATTCAACTATGTTTAAATGATGATAAGATTTACCCACATTTATTTCCATTTGTAGGCGGACCGACTGCCTATGCATTTTTTGATAAAACCGTATTTAAAAATTGCACGCCCAAATTCAAAGAAAACGTTGCGGAAGCACAGTGGGCTATAAATAATTATGAACTTAGAAAATTCAATTTGACTTGGTTGATTGCACATGAGTTTACGCATAATTTGCAATATTTTTCAGACCCTCAATATTATCTTACCAGCACAATGGGACAAATTAATTGGAAACTGGAAGGCTATGCAGAATATATTGCAAGGGAATTTAAACAAGATGGACAATTAAAAGCTAGAATTGAACAATTTTTGATAGAAGAAAAGAAGGAACACACTGGACTACCTGTATTTGAAATAGCAGATGGAACCAAGCAAATTTATGCTTACTTTAAATATGCATTGGTTATTCAATACTTAATGGATGTTAAAGGATTGGATTTTAAACAAGTATGTACATTAGAAGCAGGCATAGATGAATTATATGAGGAGATGCTTGAATGGAAGGAAAAATAAATAAGGCAATTGTAAAAAATAATAGGTAATAAAGAAGCCAATATTTTTTTTATTAAAGTTATCGAGATACATTTGATGTCTTAAGCAAATATATTTATTTTTTAAAAATGAATCGAATTCACCTAACCGTAAGTTTGTTCCTTCTTTGCTTTATTGGTACAATCTTCAGTTGCCAGTCTCCTTCCACCAACAACACTAAGCCTAATATTCTATTTGTATCAATTGATGACCTTCGACCGACCATAGGAGTTTATGGTGATGAGACCGCCATCACCCCTAATATCGACAAATTTGCAGGAGAAGGGATGACTTTTAGGAATACCTTTGCCCAAGCCGCAGTTTGTGCCCCTTCTAGAGCAAGCTTAATGACTGGGGTAAGACCAGATGGAACTAGAGTTTGGCATTTGGGAGATAAATTTAGAGAAATCAATCCCGATGCGGTGACCATGCCTCAATACTTTTCAAAGTTTGGATATCATACAGTCAACTTGGGCAAGATTTTTCATAATTACATGCCTGATTCTATTTCTTGGGACGAACCAGATTTGAGGCCTGCCCAATATTTGCGTCCAAATTGGTTGAAGCGAGATGGCGAAACTTTTTACATCAGTGAAGCCGTCCATAAATCTCAGGTTCATAAAAGAGATTCGTTACTAAAACTTCGACCGATTAGATATGCAGATGGTTGGAATACGGGCCCCGCTTGGGAAGCCGCTAATGTTCATGATACGATGTATTATGACGGTGCACAAAATGAATTAGCCAAAAGAACCTTATCGAGACTCGCCAAAATGGATAAACCTTTTTACATGGGGCTAGGGTATTTTCGTCCACATCTCCCATTTACTGCACCCAAGAAATATTGGGACTTGTATGATAGCAACAAAATTCCGCTTGCTAAAAACCCTGAAATACCTAAGAATGCGCCTTTGCATACAATGAATTCCATGTATGAGTTGCGGCATTATGATGGGTTTAATCATATCGGTCATCCAACTTCGGCTTATCGAATGAGTGAGGACACTGCTCGAATTTTAAAACATGGATATTATGCTAGTGTGAGTTATGTAGATGCTTTATTAGGAGACCTTTTTGCTTATATGAAGGCATTAGGCATTTATGAAAATACGATAATTATTTTATGGGGAGACCACGGGTGGAAATTAGGTGACCATAATAGCTGGGGCAAAATGACCAATTATAATATTGATTTAAAAGTGCCTATGATTATTCGGTATCCTGAACAAGAAAATAGAGGCACACAAACCTTTGCCTTCACAGAGTTAGTAGATATTTTTCCTTCTCTTTGTGAAATTGCAGGTGTGGACATTCCAGTTTATTTCGAAGGAACAAGTTTTGTCCCTTTGATAAAAGAACCAACTCTAACATGGAAAGATGCAGCTTTTAGTCAATTTCATCGACGTCCTAAGGTCTCCGCAGACGGAAAACGCTACATGGGTTATTCAATCAACACAAATAATTATCACTACATAGAATGGTATGATTGGTATCCAAAAAAAGGAGAAAGAGGAGAATTTAGAATTGCGGAATTATATGATGCTATTAATGACCCGACTGAGACGACTAACTTAGCAGTCAACAAGGAGTATATTAAAATCATAGAACAATTGTCTATTAAATTAGAAGACGGGTGGCGCAAATCAGTCCCCTCTTTTCAGAGGTAATTGGTAGTAAATTTGACAAAAAGTAAAATAGGTTAATCTAGCCCCAAGTAATCTCAATCAAGCATACTTCTTAATAGTAAAATTCGTTTATAGGATAATCGTAGTTGAACGCTTAGAATCAATTATTTTTTGCCTTATCAAAGTAAGAAAAGAGTGATTATTAGTTTTGAGTCAGTAGTTACTTTTCTTAAAAAAAGTTTCCCGTAAAACTATAAACAAAATTAACTATGAGAATTTATATATTATTTTTTGTGATGCTACTAATTTCAATAGTGGAAGGCTTTTCACAAAATTTAGATTCTTTAGGAATGGATAATGCTCCAAGTTTAAATAAGGTTGAATCAGCTTACTTTAACCAATTGTTTAAAGCTTCAAAAGGAGATTTTAATTTTGAAAATGCTAATTTAATTTTTGCCACCGGACCTTCTGGCAAAAGAATCGTAAGCAAAAAAGAATACTTCAATAAACTTGTAAAACCTTGGTTAAGCAGAGGAGATACTCCTCAAACTTTTTATAAATTATTAAGTGCAGGTGAAAAATTAAAATCTGGAAAATATGATGTTATTGTATTGTCTTGGGTAAAGGTTTTCAAAAAGCGCACACAAAAAAGAATAATAAGAAAAATAAAAAAGAAATCTGCATAGAAAAATAATAGTAAAAACTCTTTTACCTTCCGTTATAAAAAACTTATCCTTTCTACTTCGTTAACTCGCCAAACCTGCATAAAAAATCAGAAAGAAATCAAATTTCCACTAAAACTAAGCTTGCTTTATCCTGTTACAAATAAATAAACTTAAAGGACTATATAGAACTAATACAAAACAGTATTTTTGCAAATTCATTTAGAAATTTGATAATATGATAAGGAAAATTATTCTAGCTATACTAGGCTTATTAATCGTTGTTGGCTCTGTGTTTATGGCTAAAAGAACTATCGATAACAAAAAACAAAGAAAACCCAGAAAGGAAAAGAAGCTAATAACAGGGGCATTTGTAGAAATTGTCAAGAATTCAAGTACCCCAATTACTATTACCACATCTGGTAATTTGGCAGCTAAAAATCGAGTCGACATTTATGCTGAGGTACAAGGGATTTTCAATAATAGTAGTCGTGCTTTTAAGCCAGGAACCTGGTACAAAAAGGGAGAAACGTTATTGGAATTAGATAAAAAAGAAGAAGTTATAGGATTGAAAGCCCAGAAAAGTAGCTTTTACAATCAACTCGTGCTCTTGATTCCAGACTTACGATTGGACTTTCCAGAGGTCATTACAAAATGGGATGATTATGTCCGACGGTTTGATGTCATAAAACCATTAGAAGAATTACCAATTCCTGAAACAGAAAAAGAAAAACTCTTCCTATCTGGTCGAAATATTTATACAGCCTTTTATAATGTCAAAAATTTAGAAACGCAACTCCAAAATTACACCATTTTAGCTCCGTTTTCAGGCGTATTAACTCAAGCAATGGTCAATCCAGGTGCATTGATTCGTCCGGGACAAAAGCTAGGAGAATTCATAGACCATAGTGTTTACGAATTGGAAGTGGCGGTGAATACTGCCTATGGGGAGTTGTTAGGCATTGGCAAAACGGTGCAATTACATAATGTAGAAAAGACTAAAAATTGGACAGGAAAGGTCATTCGAGTAAATAGTTTGGTTGACCCTGCTTCTCAAACGATTCCAACTTTTATACAGGTACGAGGAAATGGGTTAAAAGAAGGGATGTATTTAGAAGCCGATATCACAGCCAAAGAAGAACAAAACACCTATGAGATTAATCGGAAGCTATTAGTTGGAAATAATAAGGTATTTATTGTGCGAGATACCATTTTAGATTTGGTGCCTGTTGAACCTATTTTTTTCAAAGAAAACACTGCTGTAGTTAAAGGATTGGAAGATGGGATGCAGATTTTGGCAAAAGCCATTCCTAGTGCTTATGCGGGGATGACGGTGAAAGTTTTTTCTGATAATAAATCGGAAGAAAATACTGCTATGAAAAATTAACAAACCCTACGGACTTAAAAATACAAGCCATGCGTAAAATAATAGCCTATTTCATAAAATTTCCTGTAGCGGTAAACGTCGCTTTGTTTGCCATTTTTATATTTGGTTTAGGAGGTTTGTCTAGGATGAATTTTTCTTTATATCCGCAATTTCCTAATAAAAACATTAACATTAATATTACCTATCCCGGAGCTTCTCCAACGGAAATGGAAGAAGGAATTGTCCTAAAAATTGAAGACAATTTGAAAGGCATAGTAGGAATTGATAGAGTAACGTCCAAATCGTCCGAAAATTCGGCAGTCATCACCATTGAGACTTTTGAAGAGTACGATATTAATGATATGTTACAGGAGGTCAAAAATGCGGTAGATAGAGTACCTTCTTTTCCAGTGGATATGGAGCCACCTATCATTTCTAAGCGAGAGCGATTGAATGAAGTTATAAGCATGGCATTGAGTGGAACAGATGTGCCCTTAGTTACTTTGAAAAAAATTGCCTATCAAGTTGAAGATGATATTCGAAATATGGAAGGGATTTCTCAGGTAGAAATTACTGGATTTCCAAAAGAAGAAATAGAAATAGCCGTAAGAGAAAATGATTTGCGGGCAAAGAACTTAACTTTTACAGAGGTCTCTCAAGCCGTGGCAAGAGCCAATATTCTAGCTACTGGAGGTAATATCAAAACCAAAGAAGAAGATTATTTAATTCGAGCGACCAATCGAGCGTATTATGCGGATGAATTAGATTATATCGTCATTCGAGCCGACCCAGGCGGTAGTATTATCCGTTTAAAAGACATCGCCTCTGTAAAAGATAAATGGTCAGAAAACCCAGATAGAATCTACTTTAATGGAAATCCTGCCGTGCAAGTTAGAGTACAAACGACCAATGATGAGGAATACTTAGGCGCATCTAATTTGATGCGAGCATACGCTCAAAAATTCAACGAACAAAGAGATAATGTCCAATTAAACATCACCTCAGACCGTTCAGTAGATTTGAGAGATAGAACGCGTATTTTAAGTGAAAATGGCTTATTGGGAATCATCTTAGTTTTGATACTCTTGTCCTTGTTTCTTAAACCAAGTCTGGCATTTTGGGTAGCTTTTGGTTTACCCGTTTCATTTCTGGGGATGTTTATTATTGTTCCAGATTTGATTACCCTAAATTTCATGTCGCTCTTTGGGATGATTTTAGTTATTGGAATATTGGTCGATGATGGTATTGTCATTGGGGAAAATATTTATGCACATTTTGAAATGGGCAAATCACCTACACGTGCCGCTATCGACGGCACAATGGAGGTTGGAACCGCCATTATTTCTGCCATATTAACTACTGTGGTTGCCTTCTCAGCCTTCTTTTTCTTAGAAGGAAGATTTGGTGATTTCTATTATGAAGTTGCGGTAGTGGTGGTAGTTACCTTATTATTCTCTTTAATCGAAGCCTTAATTTTCTTGCCAGCGCATATTGCACATTCAAGAGCGATGAACAAAGAAAGTCAGCAATTTTTGTTGAATAAATGGGCAGACAAAGCAGTCAATTGGGTTCGAGACAAACTGTATTCGCCCGTTTTACGTTTCTTTTTGACTTATCGAATATTTGCATTTTGTATTCCCTTAGCTTTCCTAATTCTGACTGTAGGAGCGATTGGAGGAGGCGTAATAAGAACAGCTTTCTTTCCACCTTTTTCAAGTGACAGAATTAGTGTTCAATTGACCATGCCAGAGGGAACCAGTGAGGATATTACGGTAGCCTTAATCGAAAGAATTGAAAAAGCAGCAGTAGCAGTCAACGAAGATTTTAAAGAAAAACAATCAGGTGGTAAATCAGTCATCCAAAATATGGTCCGAAGAGTTGGACCAGGAATATCCAATGCGACTTTGGAGTTAAATTTATTAGTAGGCGAGCAACGAGATTTTAATTCTAGTATTATAGCCAACGCCGTTGAGGAAAAAGTCGGGCCAGTATATGGCGTCGAAAGTTTGGTTTTTGGAGCAGGAAGAAATTTTGGTGGGCAACCTATTTCTATTTCGCTTACAGGTGCCAATATTAAGGAGCTAAAAGGAGCTAAGGAAGCCTTAAAACAAAATTTTAAGGATAACCCTCGCCTAAAAGATATTACGGATAATGACCCTGCTGGAATCAAAGAAATAGAACTTACATTAAAAGAAAATGCCTATTTATTGGGACTGAATCTAAATTCTGTGATGTCGCAGGTAAGAGCGGGTTTCTTCGGTCAGGCAGTACAACGGTTCCAACGAGGAAGGGATGAAATAAGAGTTTGGGTTCGATACGATAGAGCCGAACGAGAATCTATCAAAAACTTGGATGATATGTGGATAGTGACACCTTCCAGAGAACGGGTGCCATTGTCAGAAATAGCTAATTATTCCATTGAAAGAGGAGAAGTTTCGATTAATCACCTCAACGGTATTCGAGAAATAAAAGTAGAATCAGATTTAAAAAATGCGGATGATAGTTCTGTAGAAATCATGGCTAACATTCAGAATGTCCTCATGCCAGAAATATTGGCGCGGTATCCATCTGTATCTCCATTATATGAAGGTCAAAGTCGAGAAACCGCAAAAATTGGTAAATCCTTTAGAGCTATACTACCCGTTACATTTTTTCTGATGTATGCTATTATTGCCTTCTCCTTTAGGTCTTATAGTCAGCCGCTTTTATTGTTTTTGTTAATTCCATTTAGTTTGGTTGGCGTAGCTTGGGGGCATTGGTTGCATGGCTATCCTGTAAGTATGTTATCTACCCTTGGGGTAATTGCATTAATCGGAATTCTGGTCAACGATGGATTGGTTTTGGTCAGTAAATTTAATGTCTTTCTCAAAAAAGGGTTGCCTTTTAAAGAGGCCCTTTACGAAGCAGGACGGTCTAGGTTTAGAGCCATCTTTTTGACTTCGGTTACAACGGTTGCTGGTTTGATGCCACTGATATATGAAACCTCTAGAAGTGCAAAATTCTTAATACCCATGGCGATTACTATTGCTTATGGTATTGCTTATGCTACCTTTTTGACCTTATTTTTATTACCTCTTCTACTCTATTTAAGCAACTCTATCAAACGAGGAAGAATCTGGTTATTTACAGGCAAACGTCCTGCAAGACGAGATATTGAAAGAGCGGTGATTGAGCAAAAGATTGAGAAGGAAGCTTTGGAGGAGGTTTATTAA
>CALJVJ010000045.1 GCA_937974625.1 uncultured Saprospiraceae bacterium | reverse complement strand
TCAAATATAAAACCTGAAAAAGTTGTTGATTTTTATAAAGCGCATTCTAAAAATTATAAGAAAGAAAATTATTTTGCTTACCTCCGTATCATGTATAATGCCATGCATCGTGGATGGGGTTTTGCTAATGGTATTTCCGATACTAGTGGTCAGTTATTAGCCGTCTATTTTTTCATTTATAGTCATGGAAAAATTATGATGCTATTACCTGCCGTTTCTAAAGCAGGAAAAGCAAAAGGAGCTGCAGAATTATTGTTAAGTATGTTGTTGCAAACGCACGCCAACAAACCAGTTTTATTAGACTTTAATGGTTTTGAGGATATTGGTGTGGGTAGTCAGGAGCAGATTTATTATCAAGTTTCGAAATGACTGGTAGCACAAGGTTCATTTTGTCCAGGATACAAGTCTTTAGACTTGGAATAATATCAAGTCTGAAGACTTATATCCCAAACAAACTAATGCCGATAACTATCAGCAGTGCTACCAATTACGCTTGCCCTTTAAACACCTTCTTGGTCGCCAGAATTCTATCTTGCTTATCAGAAATTTGCAAAATATATAGTCCATTCTCTAGATGTTGAGTCATCATATTCAAATCAACTGTTTGCTTTCCTTTTAATAAATTAAATGTCTTAGCAAAAAGTAAGCGTCCATTACTACCGTATACATGAAAAAGGTAATCGCCTTGCTCTTCAAAATCATAACTCACTCGAACATCTTCCATAAAAGGATTTGGAAAAATAGTCATTTGTTTATCGGTAGGAACTCCTTTTGGGGTTGATGCATCAGGTTTTATCTCAGGAATAATTTCTTCGATAGATACATTGTCCACACCACAAACAGGAGCTTCTTCCATTATTATAACGCCCATAATCATTTCATGAGCCGCATCCAAAGAAATATCTATACTATGATTTGGAATAGGATATTTATCATTAAAAAGTAAAGTCTGAGATTCAAATCCAAAATAAGAGACAGTTACTTCAACTTCTTCCAAATTACTAGGAATTGTGAGTTCAAAAAGTCCATCAATATCCGTGGTCGTGCCGATTGAAGTCCCTTCGATAATAATATTCGCGCCAATGAGCACTTCTTTACCTTCACGCACGCTACCTTTCAAAATTTTAGATGGATTGGAAGCATCAGTATTTCTCGCTTCTCCTTTTCCAATAGTTTGCTCTACCACTGTTAATTCTCCATTATTTGGAATTGTAGTTTGTCCTACCAATCCACCACTAAACATCAATCCTGCCGCTAAGGCAGCTACCGCTTTCCAATTGCGATTAGGCCTAGCTTTCATTGGAAAAGGCATGGCGTTATTTAATTGCACCTCATTAAAGACGCCACAAATTTTGCCATTATTCTTTTTATAGTAATTTAGAATTTGACCATCTGACATGGTTCTAAAGTCGACAATCGTTTTATCACATGACCCACAGAATTTACCGCCTTTCACAGGTGTCATCTCATTAAAATTTTCACCACAAGGTTCAGGAATCGTCAAGGTTAAAGCTTTCTTTTTAGTAGACATAAGATTGATTTTTTAGTTAGGGCAATGAATGCTTTTATTATAAGATGCAAGAAGTTGAAGGATTACATAAATACGTATCAATTTTTTTTTCTTATCTTTCGATTTTTATATTTACCAATCTTTAGTTTCCAATTCCTTAACTTCAATTTCAGAGCAGAAATATTGTTAAATACTGACCATATCTCTACTCTCTAATCTCGCTTCCCTGCCTTTGCTGGCAGGGCAGGTCTAATCTAAAAAAGATGTTAACTATTCAAAAAAAGTTATCAAACACTTTCTATGCCCTATTGAGTTTGCCAGCTACAGCAATGGGATTTGCACTCTGTGTACAAATTGCCGCATTAAGTTGGATATTGAATACTAAATATGGATTTAGCTTAGAAGATATAGGACTCGTTTGGTTAGCAGGACCAATGGCAGGTATTTTTGGACAAGTCATCGTAGGCTTGGTCAGTGATAAAGTTTGGTTTTGGGGAGGCAGAAGGCGACCTTTTATACTCATTGGTGGCACATTAGCAGCCTTAATGATTTTGGCATTACCCAATTTAGATGTGATAAATAGTGCCTTAGGTTTAGATAGCATTATGGGCGTTGCTCTAGTGGTTGCTTTAACCTTAGACTTATCTATCAATATCAGTTTTAATCCAACCCGTTCAGTCATCGCAGATGTTACCCCGCTCGGAGAGAAAAGAACAAGAGGCTACACCATTATGCAAACCGTATCAGGTTTTTTCGGTGTATTGGCCTATTTAATTGGTGCATTTATTAGCAATTATACTTTAATCTATATCGGGGCAGGATTAGTATTTCTGTTTTCTATTTTACCGATATTTTTTATCGAAGAACCCAGAAGCTTAGAGGCCGACAAAAATGAATTGACCAATGACCCAAAAGAAGCCATTGCACATAAGGATACAGATATGAGCGAATTTTTAAAAATTTGCTTTGCCCATGCTTTTACTTGGCTAGGCGTTCAAACCATGTTTGTTTATTCTTTTGCTTTTGTCAAAACAAATATCATGGGCTATGGGTTGCAAGAAGAATTAGGCCAAGATTTGAATAATGAGATTGGATTTGGGCTAGGAGTCGCTTTTGCAATTCTAAATGCCGTGGGCTTTTTATTACCTGCTACCGTATTACAACCTGTTTCAGAAAAAATTGGAAGAGTCAAAACACATACTATATGTATAGCAATCATGGCAATAGGATATGCCGCTTTAGTTTATCTTGGTACTACCCAAACTTCTTTTTTCCTGTTAATGGCTTTTGTTGGTATTGGCTGGGGTGCGGTAGTAAGTCTACCATTTGCCATTATGTCTGAAGTAATCGACCAACGACGAATGGGATTATTTATGGGGCTATTCAATCTTTCTGTAGTTATACCACAAATCTTTGCTTCTTTATTAGGAGGGTACTTAGATGGTTTCGAAGATCAATCCATTATTTTTATTATTTCAGCTATAGCATTAGCCATCTCAGCAGGACTTTGGTTATTAGTAAAAGAACAAGAAAGCAGTTTTAAAATAGAAGGTGGCAGTACACATTGAAGTTATTTAAGAATTATTAGCAGATATAAATATAAGGTTTCTTTGAATTCTATGATAAGAGCAAAAGTGCAAGAGCGAAATATAATACATCGCTTCAATATAAAACTATGTCACAAATAAGCAGAATATTTCAACAATTAGCTTACAATTAACCCTTCAGAAATAAAGGCACATCTACGCAAAAAATACAGCCTGAATTTTTTTTTAAAATTTTCTTTCCGAAAAATATCTTTTGGTTCGGTTTTTGTTTCTTTACTAATCAGAATTGAGAATTTTAATCTACGAGTAAATCCCCTGTCTGGTTTGAATAAAATTAATTTAAACCATCGACAACCGTTCATCGGTACAGACTTCTCTTCAAAGGCTATAAAAAATAAAGTAATACAAAAATTAACCTAAATATTATAATTTAATATATATTTAATTAATTTTTGCGTAAATTTGACTGAACCTCAATTATACAAAAGTGTATAGAAAAGAATTGTGAAAAAGAGATGATTTATACAAATAATTGATAATCAGTCTACTAACTTCGAATATAGGGTGAGTGTTTGTTCATAGTTTTTGTTTTTATCTTGTCCCCCGACTCGCTCGGGGGTGTTTTTTCCCTCCTTCGGCTACTTATCATATGTGTTTTTAACACTATGTTCTTGTCGATAGAGGGAAAAACTTTTTTATTTGATTAAACATCAATTTGTCATTTTTCAGGTGGCAAATTTGATTAAAGATAGTGTTTGTTCATAGTGTTTGTTTTTTGTTTTGTCCCTGTCAAGTGATTTTTGACAGGGTTTTTTTTGTCTTTTTTTTCAGTTTACAGAATCCTTTTTTTAGACTCCTCACTATTCAACAAATATATTCAGTCCATCTTCTTTAAAAAACTTTCCTATTTTTGAATCTCTTTTTAGTTCTTGTTGTTAGGTAATTATAAACTATAATAATATGAAAGTTAATAATCAAACCATTGCAGCTTTAAGAGAAGATTATCGGGCCAAAACCTTAGAAATAAAGGATATTCATAGCAATCCATTTTCACAATTCAAAGATTGGTTTCAAGAGGCATTAGATAGTTCAATCAAAGAAGCGAACGCAATGACCATTGCAACGGTAGATGCTACAGGAAAACCTTCTGCTAGAATCATTCTGCTCAAAGGTTTTGATGAAAAAGGATTTGTATTCTATACCAACTATGATAGCAAAAAAGGGCAAGATTTAGCGGTAAATCCAAATATCGCAGCAGTATTTCTTTGGAAGGATTTAGAACGTCAAATTAGAATAGAAGGAATCGCTAAAAAAATAACCAAAAAAGCTTCTTTACAATATTTCCAAAGTAGGCCAAAAGGTAGTCAAATTGGTGCTTGGGCTTCTCCTCAAAGTCAAGTTATTCCAGATAGAAGTATTTTAGAAAATAATGTAAAAACATTAAAAGAAAAGTATAAAGATGCTGATAATTTGCCTATCCCTAATCATTGGGGAGGTTATATTATACAACCTACTTTAATTGAGTTTTGGCAAGGTCGTTCTAGCCGCTTGCATGATAGAATTAGCTATAAGTTGAAAGGAAAGAATTGGAAAATTGAGCGATTGGCGCCGTAAGAAAAAATTAATTACACTTTCGAAGGAAAAACTAAAGCAATCAAACCAAATAAAACATACAACATAATAATCAAGGAAAAGGCAACTTCTTTAAATAAAATCAAAAACAACAAAGCCAGAATTAAGAAGATAAATCGCATTTCATTCCCCGCCCACTTAAAAGACTTAAATTTAAAGCTAAACATGGGCAGTTCTGCAATTAATAAATAAGACAATACCACAATCGTCGGGTATAACAACCAAGGACTAATCACCAATTCCCGTAATCCATAAGAATCATAATGATACATCAGCATCAATCCCACCGTAAAAATAGTACAAGCAGGCGTATTTAAACCAATAAAATCTTCTGATTGACGCGTATCAATATTAAATTTCGCGAGTCGAACAGCAGAAAAAACAGTAATAATGAAAGCAGGCAAACCAGCCAAAATCAAATATTGCGGAAAACTCTCAAAGTTCTTAGTCATCCCTCTTACCAAAAGCATATAGACAATCGCTCCCGGTACGACTCCAAAAGAAACCATATCCGCTAAAGAATCGAGTTGTTTGCCCAATTCAGATTTTACTTTTAGCGAACGTGCTACAAATCCATCTAAATAATCTGCCCAGGCACCGACAAATAAAAATAAGAAAGCATTGAAAAAACGACCATAAAAAATACAGGCGAGTGCACAGCATCCACAAAATAAGTTAATCGAGGTAATTATATTAGGTATGTTTTTTTTCATGTCGTTCGCTACAAAAGTATTACTTTTATTCTAAAATAATAGTACCTTATTATTTGAAATAAAATGGCTCATTTTCAAACCAACAATTAACCTAGAAAACCATTTCTCTTCCCCTTAATATCTTTAAGTTTGGCTAGTGCACGTCGTTTTAACATTTTTTATACATAAGTCAACAACTATTTTCGTTAAATATTAACCAACAAATAGATAAAAGTGTTCTTTTTTGTAGACACTTACCCAAACCACCTAAGAGACAGCCCCATCGGACTAATTTTTTTTTAAAACATCACCTCTAATGAATAAATTTTACGCAAGCAGAAAGGCTACTCTATTTAGCTTTCTATTTTTCTTACTGTGTCCGATTTTGTTATTTGCTCAGCCAACTAATGATGAATGTGTCAATGCCCTACTAATCGACGATATCGCCCAAACTTGTTCTGCTGTAGGACAATATAGCAATGAAAATGCAGTGCCTACAAATTTTTCAGGAGGTAGCTGTACCTCTAGTAATGGAAGTGATGTCTGGTTTAGGTTTACAGCAATTGCCACAGATTTAACCTTAACAGTAATTGGAAATACAGGAGGAGAATCACCCGGAGGAACTCTGAGCCAACCAGAAGCGGAATTATATGTAGATAATTGTGGACAAAACAATACTGGTTTTCAAATCTTAGAATGCGAGCGAGGTAATGATAGTGATGTAGCAGAACTTTATCAAGGAGGATTGGTCCCTGGTCAATCTTATCTTATTAGAATCCAAGGAAGAGGCGGACGAGAAGGAACCTTTCAAATGTGTTTAGACAATTATTTTCCACCAGTTGAACCTGGGTCCGACGTAGAAATAGCTTCCGTATTATGTGATAAATCAAAATTTGTAATCCAACAAGTTATTGGTACTGGAAATGACAACGATGAAGCGTTTGGCACTTGCCTAAGCGGGACAGATATATTTGGCAACGTTATCCCTTCAGAACAAAGTTCAACATGGTTTACTTGGATAGCGGCTAATGACGGATTACTTACATTTACAATAACTCCGTTGAATCCAGAGGATGACATAGATTTTGTGGTTTATGAATTGCCCAATGGATTAAATAATAGTAATGGAAAAATTCCACTGAGATGTATGGCAACCGCATGTTTAGGTCCAACGGGATTAAACTTGACTTCAACGGATGATGCAGAAGATTTAAATTGTAACCCGGGAGAAGATGGTTTTATACGAGCCTTAGAGATGCAAGAAGGAGTTGCCTATGGCGTTTTAATTAATAATTTCTCTGAATCAGGCAATGGTTTTTCCATGGAGTTTGGCGGAGACGGAGAATTCCAAGGACCAGAACCACAAATCGATGCCATTCTCAGTACCTCATCTAATGTCATTTGCGCAGGAGATGAAGTCACCTTCACAGGGGCTAATTCTCGTTTTGTGGCAGGGCAAATCACGAAATATGAATGGACTTTTGGTGTGGGAGCAGAAGCCACCTCAATGACAGGTCCTGGTCCACATACCATTTCCTACTCAGAACCAGGAGAAAAATCAGTGGTATTGACATTGACCACCAATTTAGGCTGTAAAATTAGTGATATCAAATCTGCAGTTGTTATTGTAGAACCCTGCTGTGAACTGTTAAATAATATTACAAGTAGTGGTGAAATAGAAAATGTAATATGTGGAGACCAAAGAGGCTCAATAGATTTAACCGTAACGAGTAATTCAGACATCAACTATCTAGAATGGAGTAATACCTCCAATTCAGAAGATTTATCCAATCTCGCTCCAGGAGATTATATCGTTACCATTACGAATAAAGCTACTTGTAGAGATTCATTTCCATTTACGGTAGATTCCATTCCTCCTTTTGAGGTAGTGACAGACTTAACAGCACCAACTTGTGGAGGAGGAACAGATGGTGCTATCGAATTAAATATTCAAAATGGTGCTGGCCCAATTCTGATTAATTTTGGAATGGGAGATGCTCAAACAACTACTTTATCCAATCTTGCCGCAGGTGATTATCCGGTAACGATTACCGATGTTAATGGATGTGCAGAAATGGATGTGGTAGAACTAAGAGAATTAGAATTATTATTAGATACCAATCAATTGATTAGACAAATGCCTACTTGCTTTGATTTTAGTAATGGAAGAATTGCGGTTAGTATAGCTAATGGGCAACCTGGATATGAATATAATTGGAATGATGGAAATGGCTTCGTCACCAATAGTAATTTAAATAATATTCCAGCCAATACTTATCAGCTAAATGTTAGAGACGCCAACTTATGTGAAGGTACCTTTGAATTTATGGTAGACCAGCCTGAAGAATTAATATTAATCATTGATTCCACGAATATCAGTTGCCAAGGTGCCAATGATGGAATGATAACAGCAATAGTAGAAGGCGGCACAGGCGATTATCAATATCAATGGAATAATAATCAAACGAATGAACAAATAACTAATTTGACTGAAGGTACCTATTTAATAATAGTCAATGACGAAAATGATTGTCAAGTTGCAGGTGCTGCTTCTATCATTGAACCGACATCAGTAAATGCAGCCGTTTCAGATGTCCAAGATGTTATTTGTTTTGGGGATAATACAGGTAGTATTACCGTAGATGCATCAGGAGGAAATGGAAATTTTGAATACAGTGTAGATAACACCAATTTTCAAAACAGTTCCATTTTAACAGATTTACCAGCAGGCGATTATACTATTTTCATAAGAGACCCAAATGGTTGTTCGGAAACAACTACTGCTAGTATTACTCAACCAGAAGCCCTCATCGTAGATGCAGGTGAAGACCAAACCATCGATTTAGGGTATTCTACAGGACTTCAAGTAGTTACGGGCCCGAGTGGTAGAACCGTTGATTTTTCATGGTCTAATGCAGGGGTATTAGATTGTACAACCTGTCCTAATCCAACCGTTACTCCCGCAAGAACTACTCCATTTGTCATCACGATTACGGATGAAACTAATTGTACGGCGACAGATTCTGTCACGGTGTTTGTTACGCCAAATCGACCACTTTATATCCCCAATGTATTCTCGCCTAATTTAGATGGCAATAATGACCGATTTACGATTTTTGGCGGACCAGCAGCAGCTTTAATCAATGAGTTGCAAATTTATGACCGATGGGGTAACCTAGTTTATCACGGTAAAAATTTACCAATGAATAGTCTACAAACAGGTTGGGATGGAATATTCGATGGAAAAGAATTAGCTCCAGGCGTCTACGCCTTTGTCGCTCAAATATTATTTATAGATGATGTGGTAGAAACAATTGGTGGCGATATAACTTTAGTAAAATAGTTTTTTATAAGTCGACAAAAAATAATAAAAAGGGTTTTAGGAGCGTGTACATTGTTCCTAAAACCCTTTTTTATGAAAATGATTTCCCAAATAACTCCTTCAATAATCGGCTACACTACATTTTCTATTACTTTTGCTCAGAATTTAAGGAGTTTGGAACACCATTCGCCTAATTATTAACGTTATAAGAGTTAGCAAGTTATACTACATCAATCTATGTTATTTCTATTAAATTCCATTATGATTTTCAACGGATTTACTCAAAAGCTTAACCCCCAACCCATGTTGGCCATGAAGAATACTTTTTTTAAGAAATTAATGTTTCCTGCTCTATTATTTTTAGCAGGCATTACAAGTATAAATGCACAAGATGCAAAGCCAGATTTAAGCGATGCGACCATTCTTTGTGACAAAAGACCTGTGAGTATTGCATCTTTTAACGGTGCGGGTACGGACAATAAAGAAGCTGATACTGGTTGCCTAAAAGACCTTACAGAAACCAATACCACATGGTTTACTTGGGAAGGCGCCAATTTTGGTACGCTAAGTTTTGAAATACAACCAGACCAAGCAGGTGATCAATTCAGTTTCTCACTATTTCAATTACCTAATGGGCTGAGCAATGGAACGCAGAAAGTAGCAAATCGTTGTACACTTCCATGTAAAACAGGTTCCATAGGACTAAGAGATGGAGATATTGATTTTGTAATAGAAGATTGTGCAAGTGCTATGGATGGTTTTCTGAGGTCATTAAGTATGGAGACAGGTTTATTTTATGGTTTAATGATAGAAAATACAACTTCTGATGGAGGCTTTACCATCACTTTTGGCGGTGATGCAGAATTTGTAGGCCCAGTAGGATCAATCATGCCTGATAATTCCGCCGTTTGTTTTGGAGAGGAAATCACCTTTACTGAAGACATCACTTTTACCAATGGGACAATTGATAGATATGATTGGATATTTGAGGATGGAGACGTTACTGATAAAGCAACTACACTACCAAAAACACCTCAAGATTTCACCTTCCAATCAAATGGTAATAAAAGAGTAGAATTGACAGTAACTACTGATATTGGATGTACAGCAACCTTTGAAGAATTTGTAACTATCAATGATTGTTGTAGTTCAACCAATCAGATAACGATAGATGATAATCCTATCGTCTCAGAGGTAGCTTGTCCTAGTGATGTGAATGGAGCTATTAACATAGAAGTTACTAATGTTAGTAATTTCCCAACTATTTATGAATGGAATGACGGCGTAAGTGACGAAGACCGTATCATGCTTTCTCCAGATACATACACTGTTACAGTATCTAATGCAGCAGGTTGTAGAGATTCTATGGTCTTTGAACTGGAATTACCTGGTGCTTT
>CALJVJ010000044.1 GCA_937974625.1 uncultured Saprospiraceae bacterium | reverse complement strand
CGCTTCCCAATCTCCTTAGCCCATTTAGAAATAAACATAGAATGATACCGCAATCTAGAAATGGCATTCGGTTGCGTTTGGTCACCATTCCAACAATGTTCGGCTAATTCGCCATAATCTACTTCGCCATCATAATAAGGTTCGGAAGTACTTTCTAAAAAATCTTCGGCGAGGTATACGGCGTTATTGAGGTAATAATTATCCATATCGCCACAATAGAGGTTTATTTTACCTTTGAGTTTTGGGCCAATAGTCGCCCAATCTCTTTTCATAATATAAGTCAAGTCATAATTTTCTTTCCAATAATTAGCGACTTCTGGGTTAATTTCCCCTGTCATTTTATTCCAAATCCGTTTAGGGTAACCATCTTCACCAACAGGAGAAAATACCGCTTCCCAAATATCCCATTGTTGTCCTGAACGACTTTTGGTACCCAAAACTAACTCTCGATAATTGGCTTCCTGCAAAGTAGAACTAACCCGCCCCAAATAATCTCGATGCATCGGACGAGGTGTTTGTTTAAAATCACTTTCTAAAAAATAAGCGTTTTTATCTTTATACAAATCTACCAAACAATACGCTCGAAAATCTATCGGGTCAGGGCATGCTGCATAGCAGCCATTGTATTCATCAGGATATTTAACCTGGACAGCCAAAGCTTCCCAACCACCAGTCGAACCACCATAAACAAATCTTGCCCAACCTTCGCCAATCCCTCGAAATTGTTTTTCAATATGTGGAATCAATTCATAAGTAATAGCATCTCCATAAGGCCCTAAATTTTCAGAATTGACGGCATAAGAATCATCATAATATTGATTGGCATGTTGAATCTTTATGGCTAAAACTCTGGGGAATTTTGGACTCGTCCACAACTTATAAAAATCATGCGCTTCTTGTTGTTCTAGAACATTATAGCCATCAATGCCAAAACGAGCACTAAAAGTAGGTTTTAAATTAGGGTCAGGCGGGTCTGTGCGAAAACCACCAAAATCATAAGGAAAATGTCCATGCATGATGGCTAAAGGATATTTTACCTCTGGATGTTCGTCGAAACCTTCGGGGAGTAAAACGTGTGCACCTAAATACATATCTCTACCCCAAAATTTAGATAATAACTCGCTTTTAATTTTAATATGCTTGATATATTTACTGTCTTTAGGCGGTTCAATAGGTTGTATTTTTTGGTCTAGTTCAATTTTAATAGCGGTCTTTTGCGCAGGGTCAATCAATACCTTTTGGGGCGTGCTGTACACATTCCCTGGAGACCGATTCCATTGTTGCCCTTCCCCATTATCTTCAGGTAATTTAACGATATGCCCATCTGCCCGATTGAACGTTTCATACACATTTAGCAACGCCTGGATATAGTATTCTCCTTTAGGAATATCCGTTATGCTTTTTAAAGGGTAGCCAAAAGCAGTAGCATCAAAGGTAGCTTTTTGATTACCACCAAAATTTTCCACATCTATGCCAAAGGCCAATTGAGAGTTTGGGCCATCGGAGAGTTGAAAACGAGGTTCTTTTTCTTCGTTATTAGCAATCAATAATAATAAGCGACCATCTAAAGATTGATTACTTAAAGTTGTAGGTAAAGTTATTTCAAAGGAAATATTGGTAGGACTAGCGGTTTGAATATTTTTAGTAGAGGAACAAGAAAAGAAACAAATCGCAAAGAAGCACAAAAGAAGGGAATTTCGATTTATCATAACTAATTGGTATGTGAAAATATGGCTATATTGTCTGTCATCATCTCTAAGGTAAACAATAAAACAATACTGTCATAAAAAATAATTCTTTGATAAATTCTGTAAAGAAGTCATTTCTATTTGATTTTTTTCTTTCCCTTTGGTTAGAAAAAGCCTAAAATAGAAATGACATGGAATTTTCAAAGAACGAAAAGCCATTACAATTTTTTCTTCAAAGCAAATAATTCATCCCGATATTGAGCAGCTGAAATAAAGTCTAACTCTTTGGCTGCTTTTTTCATTTTACGTTCTGTTTCAGTGATTAATTTTTCAAGTTGGTCTTTAGTCATGTATTCTATAATCGGGTCAGCCGCGATGCTCAATTCTTCAGGTTCAATGTAAGCAGTAGACGTCTTTCCTCGGATATCTAGAATAGAACCTTGGCTCATAATTTCTTCTCTAGTTTTACTAACCGTTTTCGGTGTAATTCCGTGCTTTTCATTATAAGCAATTTGAATAGAACGTCTTCGATTAGTTTCATCAATCGTACGCTGCATGGAGTCTGTTATTTTATCCGCATAAAAAATAACCAATCCGTTAGAGTTTCTAGCAGCTCTTCCTGCTGTCTGTGTTAGAGAGCGGTCATTTCTTAAAAACCCTTCTTTATCAGCATCTAAAATAGCGACCAAAGAAACTTCTGGTAAATCCAGTCCTTCTCTTAATAAATTGACTCCAATCAATACGTCAAACACCCCTAATCGTAAATCTCTAAGTATTTCTACTCGCTCCATCGTATCTACTTCGGAGTGAATATAACGACATTTTACATCTACTTTTGTGAGGTATTTTGTCAATTCTTCAGACATTCTTTTAGTCAGGGTCGTAACTAAGACACGTTCCTGTTTTTCTATTCTTAGATGAATTTCATCCAATAAATCATCAATCTGATTGAGACTCGGTCGAACGTCAATTGGCGGGTCTAATAAACCTGTTGGACGAATAATTTGTTCGACAAACACACCACCTGTTTGTTCTAATTCATAATCACTAGGCGTTGCACTAACAAAAACAACTTGATTGATAAGGCTTTGAAATTCTGTAAAATTCAGAGGGCGATTATCCATAGCAGAAGGCAACCGAAAGCCAAAATTGACTAAATTAAGTTTCCTTGCGCGGTCACCACCCCACATACCTCTAACTTGTGGAACCGTAACATGGCTTTCATCAATAATCATCAAGTAATCATCAGGGAAATAATCTAGTAAACAGAAAGGGCGAGTCCCAGGGTCACGACCATCAAAATATCGAGAGTAATTCTCTACCCCATTACAATAACCCAACTCTCGCATCATTTCAAGGTCAAAAGTGACACGTTCTTTAATTCGTTGAGCTTCTAAAAGGCGGGATTCTTTTTCAAAATATTTCTGTTGTGCATATAATTCATCTTCGATATCTCGAAGAATCATATTCATACGGTCTTTGGGTGCAATGTATAAATTAGCGGGGAAAATCGCGGCAGTATCTAAAGATTCAATTCTTTTACCCGTCTCAATTTCTATGCGTTCAATGTCTTCGATTTCGTCTCCAAAAAAAGTAATTCGGTAACCATAGTCAACGTAAGGAAGGTTGATGTCAATGGTATCGCCACGAACTCTAAAAGTGGCTCTTTTAAAATCGATTTCTGTCCGAGCATATAAAATGCCAACGAGTTGATAGAGGAAAGTATTTCTGGTAACGACTAATCCTTTATGTAATCGAATGATTCCTGTTTTATAATCTTCGGGGTTCCCCATACCATAGATACAAGAAACGGAAGCAACGATAATAATATCACGACGGCCAGACAACAAAGAAGATGTTGCTCTTAATCGTAGTTTATCGACCTCTTCATTAATTTGTAAATCCTTTTCGATAAAAGTATCAGAGGACATAATGTAAGCCTCAGGTTGGTAATAATCGTAGTAAGAAACAAAATATTCTACAGCATTATCTGGAAAGAATTCTCGAAACTCGCCATATAATTGGGCCGTCAAGGTTTTATTATGAGTCAAGACCAAGGTTGGGCGATTGAGTTCTTTGATAACGTTGGCCATGGTAAAAGTTTTACCAGAGCCAGTAACGCCCAACAAGGTTTGAGCAGTGTCACCTGCATTAATCCCTTCGATTAGTTGTTGAATAGCCTGAGGTTGGTCACCAGTAGGGCTGAAAGGAGAATTTAATTTAAATCCCATTGTGTGATATAGTAAGTCTTGGATTTTAAAAAACGTGTTTTTCTTCTCTTAAATTAAAGTCTCAAGTCGGTTGTCATCATTTATTGCTTACTCCAAGCGCCATAGCCACCTTCCATATCATAGACTTCAGAAAAGCCCAAGTCTTTCATTTTTTTGTAACCGTTTCCACTTCTACCTCCAGATTGACAAAAAATAAAGACAGGTTTTGATTTATCTAACGTATTAATTTGAGTATCAAAAGCTGCGGAACGAAAATCCATATTAACTGCATTCTTCAATGTGCCTTTGCTTACTTCAGCAGGTGTTCGGACATCAATTAATTGAGCATTAGGAGTATTTGCTAACTTAGCTTTAAAATCAGCAATAGATATTTTACCATCTGTAGCACTTTTAGTAGCAGCATTATTGCCAGAACTACAAGCAGTAAAGGAAAGGAGTACGATAAAGAAGGATAAGATAGGGAAGTTTTTCATAATGAATTTATTTATAAAATCACCAAGTAATTAGGTTTAAGGTGTTAATGAGCAGGGATAAAATTAAGACTAAAAAAATTAATCCGCCTTTTAAATTTAAAGATAAATGAATGTTTTTTAGGAATATCAAAAAAATAAAAAAACAGGACATTTCATAAAGACCAATAAATAGTTTAAAAAACACTTAATGTAGATTTTGTAAAACGAAAAAAAGTCCGAATCCTTATTGGTGTAACAAGGTTTACTCTTTGATTTATTTGTATTTTAAAAAACAATATACGTTAGTAAGTGGTAAATATTGTAAAGTTTTTGTATGTGTTAAGAAAGCAAAAGGTAAGTTAGGAAAGGTTTCAAATTGCTTTCACCTTGATTATTAGTACTTTATGAGTAATAAAAATAAAAAAAAAGTTGATTTTAAGTAAATAAAGAACTATATTTGTATTTGTTTTAAGTAAAGCTAACCTTGCTTGTCCCTTATAACATAGCCAAAATAAAAGATACACCTTAAATCCAAGGGCAAGAAAATAAATTAAGTTAAACATATAGAGAAAGCTGAGTGTGACATTAGCTGTTGCTAAAGTAGTTCTGTCTAAACAAAAGTTTCTACACATTTTAGACCCGTTGCACGTCCAATATTCAAACAAATATACTACACCAGTTATTTTATGAGGAGCTAAATTTATTATGGTTGAGAGAGGATATATCTCACTCAACAAACAATCTGAGAGAGTCTCTAAAATTAGGAAGGGAAAATTTATATGATAATAGAATAGGTAAAAAAACGGCATTAAAAAAAGTCCTCTAAAACAACGGTATAATGGTAGCGAAGGATCAAAGTTTAAAAATTATTTTCAAAGGGTGCCTCGAATTCGGTAATGAAAAAAGTTATCAGAAGGTATTCAAGATGTATGAACGTCGAATAGAAAATTACTACAAGCGAGATGTCTTGTTCAGTGAAGAAGAGCTCTTTGATGAAGAGAATTTTTCTGTGAGCTTGCCACGAACAGTAGTTATGAGTTCGATGAAAAAGTGGAAAGGAACAGTGAATCTGTTTGAGTATTTAGCACAATTTGCAATTGCTGGTCAAATGAGCGGTTGGTTAATTGAAGGTAAAATACGAGAACACGTTATCATAGAGCCCCATAGTGATAAGGTAGCAGTAAAAGCTTTCCGAAAAGGAAGAGAATTGGTGCAGGAAGAAGGAAAGGAAAAAGAAGCAATGGATGCGCTAAATACTGCAATATTAAAGTATGAGCGTCATGCACAAGCATATGAACGCAGAGGGTTTATTAACTACCAATTAAAAAATTATAATGATGCTTTGTATGATTTTACAAAGAGTATCAATATATATTCACAGAATCCTGACCCATATTTTGGAAGGGCAAATATCTATATCTTGAAAGGAGAGTTAGATAAAGCGATTCAAGATTTGGACCATTGTATTAAGAAGTCTATTCCGTTACAATCAATTTATTGGAAATCTCGTCGAATTAAAGGCGAATGTTTAGCGAAGAAGGGTGATTTTAAAGGAGCATCCTTAGAGTTTAAATTATTCACTGTAAGAAAATTTGCTGCGGGAGATTCTAATAATAAGTGGAAAAAATATGTTTTCACTAAATATGGTCAAACGCTACTAGAGTTGGGCAATTTCCAAGAGGCCGTAACTGCTTTTAATGAAGCAGTAAAGTTAGAACAAGATACAGCAGAAAAAGTAGAAGAATCTGACCCATTATTATACAGAGGCATTGCGCTTCAGAAAGCTGGAAAAAAAGGCTTTGTGAAAGATTGGAAACAAGCAGCTAAGCTTGGCTCTGAGAAAGCATTAGCCTTAATGGAGGAATATGCTTAATTAGAATAATAATATAAAAGCTACCATACATTAAAGCGGTAACTGTCCAACAGTTATCGCTTTTTTTATATACGGATTTTTTTAAGTATAGCTCCAGGAAATCTGGTTTGACTTAAATTTGCTCCTCTAAAGTCTGCACCAGACAAATTACAATTTTCAAAATCAGCACCGACAAGATTAGCATTTTGAAAATTGGCGTTTTCTAAATTAGCACGTGTAAAATCAGTATAAGCTAACTGAGCGTTTTGAAAATTAGCATTTTGACCGGCAACGTCTGTAAAAATACTATAAGACAAGTCTGAATTTTGAAAACTAACGGCTTCAATAAAACTTCCACAAAAATTTGAAAAAGGAAGGATTACTTGGTTTAATTTACTTTTGGGAGAGAAGTGTTGAAGTTCAAAACTAGCTTGTTTTCCAAAAGGAACCTCTTCTCCAAAGTATATAGCAAGTACAATTCCTTTGACATGAATTGTTTTCCAATGCCCTCCAGCACCACCGTTTTGTAGAAAAACTAAATGCGCTTTAATTGTGTTGGCTATATATTTTTCAGTGAGGGGTGGATGTTGGGAAGCCAACTGTTTAATACGTTGTTTGTCAATAAGGGAACTATCTGCGCCTTGTTGCATACAGAAAGGAAAGTAGTCTTCTATAGTTGAATTAGCAATCATTTGTAATCAAAAATTTTACATAAAGATATAAAATTATTCATTTGATTACAAACTTAAAGGTAGATTTCTTTTGTTCGATTAAAAAAACGGAATGTAAGCGTATGCAAATAAAAAAGCGAGTAATTCAATTAAATTACTCGCTTTTTAAATTTAAGAATTTTAACAACCTATTTAAAAGCTTCTATTACTAAATCTTTTTGTTGTTGGTCAGATACTTTCTTAAACCCACTTGCAGGAGAAGCACTAGACCTTCTAGAAATTAATTTAATAGAGAAGTCTTGGTAGAACGCTAAGAAAAATTGCCATGCGCCCATATTAGAGGATTCTTCTTGTACCCAAAAAGCTTCGGCGTTCTTATATTTCTTCTTCATCTTTTCCATCTGTGTTAATGGGAAAGGATATAATTGCTCTAACCGAACGATGGCTACATCATCTCGTTTATCTGCTTGTTTCTTCTGTAATAAATCATAGTATACCTTTCCTGTACAGTATAAAACACGCTTCACTTTCTTAGTATCTTTCGCTGTCTTAACTGCCGGGTCATCCAATAGCTCTTGGAAGTTTGTTCCCGTTGCAATGTCTTTTGCATCAGATACACAAAGCGGGTGTCTCAATAAAGATTTAGGTGACATCACCACTAAAGGCTTTCTAAAAGGACGCTCTAATTGACGACGGATTAAGTGAAAGAAGTTAGCAGGTGTGGTTACATTAGCAACTGTCATATTAAACTCTGCACAAGCTTGTAAGAATCGCTCTGGTCTTGCACTTGAGTGTTCTGGACCTTGACCCTCATAACCGTGCGGTAAGAGCATTACTAATCCACTCATTCTGCCCCATTTACTTTCTCCAGCCGTAATATATTGGTCCACCATTGTTTGTGCACCATTATAAAAATCACCGAACTGTGCTTCCCAAAGAACTAAAGTATTAGGGTTCGCTAAAGAATAACCATATTCAAAACCTAAAACACCAAATTCAGACAAGAGAGAATTGTAAATCATGAATCGACCTTGGTCGTCACTCATTCCTTCTAGTCTGTTTAAAGGTTTGAAGGTCTTGCTATCATTAAAATAAGCATGTCGGTGAGAAAAGGTACCTCTTCTGACATCTTGTCCGCTCATTCTAACATCCTTCCCTTCGAGTAAAATAGAACCATATGCAATTAACTCCGCTAAAGCCCAATCAATTTTCCCAGCATCAATCAGTTTTTTCTTACCTTTCAATAATCTATTAACTTTACTTAATGGGGTAAAGTCTTTTGGCAAAGTCATCAAGTGTTTAGTGACCTTGTCTATGATTTTTTTATTGATTCCTGTTTTTGGAGAACTGATAAAGTCTTTTGGTTCCTTAGTTTTTCTCAATTGCCTCCATGCCTGTTCAGGTTCTTGGTAAGTGTAAGGCAAAGGTTCTTCTCTCACTAAATCTAATCTATCTTGCAAATCTGACCAGAATCCTTTTTCTAAAGATTCTGCCATTTGTTTTTCAACTTCTCCTTTAGCAATGAGTTGTTTAGAATAGACTTCTCTTGGATTTGGGTGCTTATTGATGATGTCATACATTTTTGGTTGCGTAAACTTCGGGTCATCCCCTTCATTATGTCCGTGACGACGGTAGCAAACCATGTCAATAAAAACATCATTATTAAACTTTTGACGGTATTCCAAGGCAAATTCCATTGCGAATAGTACCGCTTCTGGGTCATCTCCATTTACATGAAAAACAGGTGCTTGTACAACACTTGCAGCAGCAGTACAATAGGTAGACGACCTCGCTTCCTCATAATTTGTCGTAAAACCTACTTGATTATTAATGACAAAATGAATCGTTCCACCAGTATAATAGCCATCTAATTGACTCATTTGTACGGTTTCAAAAACAATTCCTTGTCCAGCAACCGCCGCATCCCCATGAATTAGAATCGGTAAAATTTTATCGTAATCACTTTTGTATAAAACATCTGCTTTTGCTCTAGCAAAGCCTTCTACAACAGTATTAACAGATTCTAAGTGAGATGGATTTGGTACTAATTTTAAATGTACCTTTTTACCAGAAATCGTTTCTACGATAGAAGAGTATCCTAAATGATATTTTACATCCCCATCTCCAAAACTCAAATCAGGAACAGCCGTTCCTTCAAACTCGTTAAAGATATGCTCGTAGGTTTTGCCCATTATGTTCGCTAAAACATTCAACCGTCCTCTATGAGCCATACCAATTACAATTTCTTCAACGCCTTCTTCGGCAGCTCGACTAATTGCCCCATCTAAAGCCACAATTGCAGATTCTCCTCCTTCTAAAGAAAATCGCTTTTGCCCAACATATTTTGTGTGCAAAAACTTTTCAAACATCACTGCTCCATTCAATTTCTCTAAAATTCGTTTCTTTTTATCAATGCCAATATCATAGCTTCTACCAGGATGATGTCGTTCAATTTTCGCTCTAATCCATCGACGCTTTTCTCTATCTTGGATATGATGATATTCAAACCCGATATTACCACAATAGATTCTATTCAAATGGGCAACAATTTCTTTTAGCGTTTTATTCTCTAAACCCGCTTCTTTGCCTGCATTAAATACGGTACCTAAATCTGCGTTAGTCAAGCCAAAATCTTCAATGGCCAATTGAGGTTTTCTATCTTTTCGTTGTCTAATAGGATTTGTAGTAGATAATAGATGACCTCGGTTTCGATAGGCTTTAATTAGGGATAATACTTGGAATTCTTTTTTATTAAATCCAGTACTAGAAGCAACACCATTCGTTGCCACTGATTTTGTTACTCCATTTCCATTACTACTAGAGGAGCTTCCATCTGCATAATCAAATCCTTTGAAAAAAGTTCTCCAACCTTCTTCTACTGAATCAGGGTTCTTCTGGTATCGTTGATACATATCATCGATAAAAGAAGGATGCGCGTTTGCTATAAATGAATAATCGCTCATTATTTTTTATTTGAATATTTTTGTATTTATGTTTGGTCGTATTTATTTAGTCGACAAATTTCGGTTAAATAATCTTACTTATCAATATCAGAGTAATTTTATTCTTCGAGTTGCCTAATAATTAAAATTATCTTTCCCTGACAAGTCCAGTAGGCAATTTGATTTTAAGGCTTTTTCTAATCGAAAGGGCATAATTGAATCGACTTTTCTTAGGACTTAAGCTATTGTGATTCAAGTGGACACGAGGAAATCGAAACCATAATAGTGCTCTCTTATTTCTTATTCGTTAAATAAACACCTGCCAATATTAATGCCATTCCTGAAAAATGTAAAAAGGTAATCGGTTCGCCATCGTATGCACCCAATAAAATAGCTATTACAGGAATTAGATAACTGACGAGCGAAGCAAAAACAGGATTTGTTATTTGGACTAATTTAAAAAATAAAATAGTTGCCACTACCGTACCTGCCAAAGCTAATAAAGTAACGGTTCCTAAGGAAGTCCACCCGTGTTCATGCGTTTGGATAATTACTAGCACATCTGTTGTTAACAAATAGAATAAACAAGGGATTCCGACAATAAAAAAAGCAGCGGAACTTATTTTAATAGAATTCATTTCTTGTAAATGTGCTTTTACCGTATTACTACTAATGGCATAGCAAATGCACCCAACCAAAATTAGATTTCCATACCAAAGATTTCCACCAATCCCTGCATTTTGCCCAAAAACGATTAAAGAAACGGCCCCCACTAATCCAACTAAAATGCCGCTGACCTTTGACCACATGGCGCTTGCTCCAAAAAATAAAACACCTATAACTAGTGTAAATAAAGGTGAAAGTGAACTCAGTACTCCTGCCACAGAACTACTTATTTCTGTTTGGGCAGTAGAAAAAAGAATGGCTGGTAATCCACTGCCTGTTACGCCCACAATAATTAGGTGTTTTAATTTTGACCATTCTATTTTTCGAAAATGCCATAAAAAAACGGGAAAAAAAGCAATGGCAGAAATGCCTAATCGAAGGCAAGCCACTTGGATAGGAGAGAAAGCAACAAGGCTCTTTTTAATTAATAGGTAAGAACTACCCCATACTAACCCAAGCAATAAAAGAATTCCCCAACTGATTAAAGTAGGTCGCTCGGATTGAGCCACAGGTTGATTTTCCATGTAGGATTAACTGTCATTTTTGTAAAAGGTTTGCAAGATAAGTAAACTCAGAATAGATTTTTTATTACTTATGATATTGCTAGTTGTAAGGCATGTTTTTTTTTAGGATATTTGCAGTCAATTTAATAACTCATCAGAAGTATTTGTCTTTTTTATACTTCTTTGTTAAAATTACAACGATGTCAGACCATATCGAAAATGAAGGTAAGAAAGGAAAACTTTTATTATACATTTTCTTAGCCTTCTTATTATTTATTATTACTTGGGTTTCCGTTTATAATGCTAATTTTCAAATGGACTTTTAAGTAAGAGTTTAAGGTAATGAGGATATCACCTCATTACCTTATCCTTCTAAGACCTCTCTCAAAATTTCATGCGTGTTTAAGCCATTGAAATTTTCTACATGGATTCGGTAATAATCAATTAATTTTTGAACTATTTTTTGTCGATCTATTCTCGCCATATTTACTGCTTTTTTTTTCATTAATAGTCCTACTTTTTCACTTAAATCTCGACCTAAAGAATATTGATGTAGAGGTTCTTCTTTGACAAATTTACCATCTCGCATACTTAACCAAGGTGTATCTAATCCCCAGTTGCCTCCAGGGTAAAAGCCTAAATATCTCGATAAATCTAGCATAAAATGAAGATGATAATTTGGATTGATTTGAGGTAATTTATCCAATGCCGCAAAACGATTAAATAAAAAATTAAATAACTCGGCATTACCTTCTTCTTCTTTAATCGTTTTCTGGGCTAATTCCACCATGAATAAGCTAATGGTACCTTTCATTAAATCAAAAGGAATCGACTCATAAATTTGAGCCGCTTTTATTTCTTTAATTCGATTCATCGGCTTATTATCCCTAAAATAAGCAACCATATCTACCAAGGTCGCAGGTTGTAGTAATCCCGTTTTTACCTTTGACCGTTTGTTTCTGACTCCGCTGATAATATATTTTCTTAAGCCCTTTTCTTCCGTGTACACATCCAGAATTAAACTCGTCTCGGAATATTTAAGTGCCTTAAAAATAATACCTCTAGTTTTAATGAGCATAGATAGATTTAAGTTAAATCAAAAATATTTTTTAGATTAATCTAAAAATGGTATTTTTACATAAGAATAATAAATTCTATAAAGCCAATATAATGAATCCTATTTCCAAAGCAGAAGAAAATCATCTAAAAGCTATTTTTAATTTGTGCGAAGAGTTCAGTAAACCTGCTTCGACAAATGCCATTGCAAAAATAATGAAAACTAAAGCAGCTTCTGTGACGGCTATGATAAAAAGGCTTTCAGAGAAGCATCCTGCTTTGGTCAATCACCAAAAGCATAAAGGTGCCAGCTTGACGGAAACAGGAAAAAAAATAGCGACCAACCTCATCCGAAAACATCGCTTATGGGAAACATTTTTAGTAGAAAAGCTCAACTTCTCTTGGGATGAAGTCCATGAAATAGCAGAAGAATTAGAACATATCAAAGCAGAAAAGCTAATTGACAGGTTAGATGAATTTTTAGGTCGCCCCAAGTTTGACCCTCATGGTGACCCAATTCCTGATGCCAAGGGAAATTTTACCTTTAGAAAACAAATTCTATTAACAGAATTAGCAGCACATAAAACAGCTGTCGTTGTCGGAGTCATGGATGATTCTCCTTCATTTTTACAATATTTAGATAAACTAAATTTAGTGCTTGGTGCAAAGGTCAAAATCTTAGAAAGAATAGAATATGATGGTTCAAATCGTATTCTTTTAAATGATAAACAAGAACAGATTTTAACGAATAAAGTCTGTCAAAATTTATATGTCAAAACGCTTTAAAACGATGAACTATGAATGAGCGACCCCGCAGGGTGAAAGTCCAGTATGAGCAAACAAAGTTTGTGAACCGTATACGGGTGGGGAAGCCAAGCGAAAGAACCACGAGTGGGTGGGCGGGCGAACGATGAATTCGTCAAAGACTCAGTATCTCATAATTTGACGAATTCATCGTTCATCATTCATCATTTAATTTACAAGCATCCAATTAAATCTTAATTTATGAAAAAAATAGGGCTCCTTTTAATCATTAGTTTATTTGCAATTTCTTCCTTTGCCCAAGAAAAAAAGACGGTAGTGGCTACTGCTTCTATGATGGCGGATATGGCGAAGAATATCGCTGGTGGTATGGTTAATGTAGAATGCATCGTTCCAATCGGAGGAGATCCACACTTGCATGAACCCACACCGAGAGATGCCCAAATGGTTAATAAGGCCGATTTGATTATTATGAATGGCCTGACCTTTGAAGGCTGGTTGAATGAGTTGATTGAAAATTCAGGAACCAAAGCTAATACAATCAGGGTAACCGAAGGTATAGAACCAATAGCAAGTGCTCAATACAAAAATTCATCAGACCCTCATGCTTGGATGGATGCCAATTTGGGCTTGACCTATATTAAAAACATCAAAGATGCACTTATTACTTTGGACCCAGACCATGCAGATGTTTTTGAATTTAATTATGGTATTTATAAAAAGCAATTAGAAGATTTGGACCAATATATCAAAGCAGCAATTCAAAAAATTCCTACTGAGAAGCGCGTTTTAATCACTTCTCATGATGCTTTCCAATATTACGGCCGTGCTTATGGAATTCGGTTAGAAGCTATCTTAGGCACCTCTACAGATGCAGAAGTTCAAACTTCTGATATTGTTAGATTGAACAAGGTCATCAAAGAAAGTAAAGTGCCTGCTCTTTTTGTAGAAAGTACAGTCAACCCAAAATTATTAAAGCAACTAGCTACCGATAATGACATTCAAATTGGAGGGCAGTTATACGCCGACTCTATTGGTGATGAGGAGAGTCCTGCGCCGACATATTTGGATATGTTAAAGCACAATACAGATACCATTGTAGCTGCTTTGACTAGGACAAAAAAATCGCAACAAGAAAATGGACCTGTAGATAAAGAGGGAAGCACTTGGTGGTTGTATGGGATTATTGCAGGATTGTTGATTGGTGGGTTTGTATTAATGTTAAAGATGCAGGGTTAATTGCTGAGTTACTTCAGCGAAGGCAACTACAAGCGTAGCTAAAACAAAAAAAGGTGATACTCAAACGAGCATCACCTTTTTTATTATTTCGTGAGATTGTTATAATTCCTTTCGTAATCTAGCAACAGGAACATTTAATTGTTCTCTGTATTTTGCGACGGTTCTTCTAGCAATATTATAGCCTTTTTCTCTGAGCATATTTTTCAATTTTTCATCAGAGAGTGGTTTTCGCTTATTTTCCGCACTGATAATATCCGTCAAAATTTTCTTTACTTCTAAGGTAGAGACTTCTTCTCCATTTTTAGTCATTAAAGACTCTGAGAAGAAATCTTTTAGTCGCTTAGTACCAAACTCTGTTTGTACAAATTTGCTATTAGCAACTCTTGAAACAGTAGAAATATCCAAACCTGTAATTTCCGCAATATCTTTTAGAATCATCGGACGCAATGTCTTCTGGTCTCCTGATAAAAAGAAATCGTATTGGTATTGCAATATCGCATACATCGTACGATACATCGTTTGTTGTCGTTGTCGGATAGCATCAATAAACCATTTTGCAGAATCAATCTTCTGCTTAATGAACATTACTGCTTCTTTCTCTTGGCGATTGGCTCTTTTCCCTTTCTGATTGACCTTATAAGACTTTAGCATATCCTTATATTGGTCATTAATTCTCAAATCAGGCGCATTTCTAGAATTAAGTGTTAAATCTAATTCTCCATCTCGATTGACAATGATAAAATCAGGAACAATATAATGCTGATTTTTTCTATTACCACCTCCATCATGACCACTAGCTGGCTTTGGATTTAGTTTTAATATTTCATCAATAGCATATTTTAAGTCTTCATCATTGACACTTAATTGTCGCTTTAGCTTGATATAATGTTTCTTGGAGAATTGGTCAAAGTAGGAAGTAATAATTTTTAAGCCATTGGAGATAGCTTTCTTTTCCGCAACTTCCATATTTTCTTTCTCCAATTTACTTTCGAGCTGAATTTTTAGACACTCTTGCAAATCTCTTGCGCCTGTTCCTGCAGGGTCAAATTTTTGAATTTTGCCTAATAAGTAATTTATCTCGTCTTCTGTAGTGGTTACGTTTTGCGAAAACATTAAATCATCAATAATGGCAATTGGTTCTCTTCTCAAATAGCCGTCATCATCGATGCTTCCTATGATTTGTTCTGAAATTTTGTATTCTCGCTCATCCTTTAATTCCAATAAACCCAATTGCATTTCTAGGTATTCGTGAAAGGAACTTTCAACAGCAATTGGAATAGACCTATCTTCTTCTTCAAGGTTATAATTATCACTTCTAAGCTTATAAGAGGATGGGTCATCTTCTATATATTCAGTTAGATAATCATCTAATTCGAACTCCTCGTCTCTAGTTATTTCAGGTTCTGGTTCAGCATCCGCATCTTTTGCGTCTGTACTTCCATAATTGTCTTCGACCTGTTCTGCTACATCAATCACTTCTTCTTGGTCTTCTGATTCCTCCAATGCAGGATTTGCTTCTAACTCTTCTTTAATTCTTTGGTCCAAAGTAGCTGTTGGAATCTGCAACAATTTCATTAACTGAATCTGCTGCGGCGATAACTTTTGAAGTAATTTGTGACTTAGACTCTGTTTTAATAACGGATTTGCCATGTTTGTTGCGGTATCTTTAGATTTGTGCCGTTTATCTTTATCTCAAAAGGGGGAAATTAGAATTTTACTGGATAACATTTGCAGAGGTTAGTGATTGTTTGCGGAAAGATTAGCTACTTAACTTCTCTCGAATCACTTTAATTTCTTGCAATATAAGTGTTTTTGCACCAATATATCCAACTTTGAAGCGACTTTTTTATCAAAAACCTTGCCAAAAATTTATAAAACGTTCTTAATCAAGCTTTTGTTCTAAAAATTAATTTTCGCAAGCATATTTTTAATGTCATAATACTTTTAAAATTAGTCGCCATCTTCTTACGGAGCTAATCTATTAGTGTTTTATAAATGTTTAAATAACTAAAAATAATAATAATAGGAAGGATTAAAAATTAATAATTGCAACAATTATTAATATGAACAAATTTTAGACCATCTCTTACCTCGTCACGGAATTTATTTTTTAATTAAAAAATAAATTTATAAAACATCATATTATTAAGTTGTTTCATAAGAAATATGGGCTTTAGAATAGTTATTTTAGGGGGACTGAAAAAGGAAAGATTGAAATACAAAAGTTAGAAGCCGCCACGAGCATCCACATTATTTTTACTGTACGGAATTTTTAAGGCATCAAGTGGGGCATTTTTCACTTTAATAGTAAAAAAGTAGGTTCCACGTTGAGGTTGCCAAGAAAAGAATGCTTCCCAACAATGAAGATTTCTGGTAATTCGAATATCAGGATAGGTTAAACTTTTTCTTTTGAAATCATAGCCAATATTGCCCACACCTACTCCCCAATTTTCCGTTAATTGGATTTGGCTAACAGTCATATTGAGCGAATGCGTTTGCACCCCCCATTGAGTCTGTTGATTTTTGTCCTTCATTGCATTAAAGACTAAGGAGTGGTTGACATTAAATCCTTCTAAGAATTTCAAAAATCCATCTTCTGGTTGGGGCTGATTATTTTGCCCTTGTGGTCCTCCTCTGCGGTTACTTTCTGCTGAGGAAGAGCGGGAGGAGGTACGAGGAGTATTGGGTTTATCTTTTTTAAATAACTTTTTAAGTGCACTAACAGAGATTCTGGTATTCAATCTAAAGTCTGACCTCAGAAATCGTAATGGTTTACCTTTTCTTGACCAATAGGACTTATTAATTCGGGTATTATTAGCATTAACATCATAAGGGTCCCATCTAGCAGAAATACTGACCGTGGTCATGCCTTCGAAAAGACGAGTTGTCCCTCCTGCCGAAATAGTACTAAAATTCAATGAATCTGCCGCAAAATTATAATTGCCACTAACTCGAATATTATCAAAAATCTTTAATTTCTTATCTATAGAATCTTTTTTAGAAAAGTATTTTGCTTCGAAAATATTATTTAAGGAGAAATTTAATAACATTTGTTTTTTACCTACCGATGGCGTACCGTATATTCCTCCTTGAAAAATATTATAGGTTTCTCTTTCTATACCCGCGGTGGAATTGATGTCAAAAGTATCTACACCACTTCTAAAAAATCCATCTCTTGCTAAATAATCGGGAATATAGGTAAACCCTACACTTGGTTTCACAGTATGTCTGATTCCTTTCAAACGACCTTTTTTAAATTGTACGGTTCCATACAAAATGGTATTTAAAGAAACCCCTGTTCTTAATTCTCTAAATGGTTCAATCCCAAAAAGTGTATCGGTCACAATCTCCCCAAAACTAAGCGTGTCTAGTGTATTTTCTATAGAATCGAATTCTGTTTCAATTCTTGGGTCAAACGCTTTATTTATATTCTTGAAATTCCAAACTTCTTCCAAACTTACATTAGGGGAGACATTGATATATTTTAGTAAATTAAAGTTTAAATTCGTACTAATATCGTGCTTAAAACCAAAACGAGCGTTATCAATAGTACTTTGTTTAAATAAGGTCGTATCCGTGGCTGTAAAGGTATTTTTTGCCTCTGCATTATATCGAAAAGCTAATTTTTCATACCATTTTTCTTTTCCAGCACCACTTCCTCCTTTTTTCTTAAAAGGGTAGACTTCTTTCATCTGAAAATTAAGAGTTGGAAAATTAATTTCTACCTTATTACTTCTTGTATTTTGAGAATGCCGCATACTCGCAGAAAAACGAAAAGGTTTATCTGGAAAAGTTTGGGTATAAGAAACATTTGAACTTAAAGTATTTTGCAGTTGACTGCGTGCATCATTATTATTGACCCGTTGGAATCCATTTCCTTGAATATTCACACTACCCGTTAAACGACGTGTAGGATGTGCTTTGGCATCTTGATTATGGCTCCATCGAATAGCATAGGCATTGGTCCTTGCTGAATTATCTATTGTTCTTCTACTAGAGTATGAAAGCGCTAAGTTTCCATTATATTTATAGCGTTTTCGATACCTTGAATCCGCATTGAGACCCCAGGTACCGTGCCAGTATATTTGCCCTGTGACACTTAAATCAACGTAATCATTAATTGGAAAATACCAACCGACTCTATCTAAACCAAATCCTAGTTCGGGCGAATATTCATATCCTTGCGGAAATATTAACCCGGTACTTTGAAATTGTTTTAATGGAAATACTGCAAACGGTAAAACGATAGGAACAGGAATTCCACCAATTTCTAAATTAGATGGTCCTGCTACAACTACTTTGTCCGCAATTACTTTTTGTTTGGAGCTTCTTATACCGTAATGAGGGTGGGGTAAATCACAGGTAGAAAAAATGGCTCGTCGATTATATAAAATATTTTCTGTATAGCTGGTATCTTTTTTCGTCACATCTCTAGACACAATTTTTGTTCTAGTCCCTGATAGAAATAAATTACTTTGAGTGGTAGTTACTCCAAACACTAGACCTTTCTGAGATTTAAAATTATACCGCATTTTATTAGCTTCAAAATTCTGAGACCCATCAGTAAAGACGGGTTTTCCTGCCACTTTTCCGATGCTATCTATGTGAGTTTGAGCTACCGCTATATTACTATCCAAGTCCACCACAATATATCCTGCCTTTAGTTCCATCCCTTGATATTTCACAAAAGCATCTCCATAGAGGTGCATTTTGTTTTCCGCATTATTAAATATCATCGTGTCTTTAGCACCAATTTCTACTTTGGCGTCTAAGCCATTTTCTGAGATTTTTACAGCTGAATCAGAGGTCGCTTCGGAAGCGGATGTCTCAGGCGTTGTCGAAGGAATAGTATCTTTTTGAGGAACAAAAACGCTTTTTTCGGGTATAGGTTTAGTGTTTAGAAAAGTATCAACTTGTCCATTTAATATTTGAAAACAAAAAAAACTGAGAAAAAATAAGCAAACAAGCGTTTCCTTCAAACGAATAAATGATTATCTTGTGTTAAAAATTTAAATTTGTTATTACTGCAAATTATTAGCACCTTGTAAAAAGACCAAATTATCAGATAGGAATAACCTATTATTAACGTCCTTTTTACTTTCGTTTGCTAATGGAAACACTAAAATTTAAATAACTTGGTGTTTACCCCAAAACAAACTTTTTGACTGTTTGTGCAATTTTATAATGCTATGAAGAGAACGATATACACTTATTTACTGCTGACCCTCTTTTTTTCTTTCTATTCTTTCTCCCCATCGAATAATGATGACTCTTTTTTATCCGTTGCGATTATTCCTGTTAAAGATGGCAAAGATAATGAAATACCTAATAATGGTTACCAAATCAAAACCATTGTGTTAGATGCAGGACATGGAGGTAAAGATTCAGGTTGTAGTGGTCACCATTCTAAAGAAAAGCACATTGCTTTGAATGTAGTCCTTAAGCTAGGACAGGCAATTGAACAACAGTTTCCTTATATCAACGTCATCTATACCCGCAAAACAGATGTTTTTATCCCACTATACCAACGAGCTGCTATCGCCAATAAAAATGAAGCAGATTTATTTATCTCCATTCATTGTAATGCCTTAAGTCGTAAAGCGCATTTGGTCCACGGTTCAGAAACCTACGTTATGGGGCTGCATACTGCCGAACATAACTTAGATGTAGCCCGTCGAGAAAACGAAGCTATTTTATTAGAAGACGATTATCAAAAAAACTATCAAGGGTTTGACCCTAATTCTGATGAAGGGCATATTTTCTTATCTATGTTTCAAAATGCTTTTTTGGATAAAAGCATTCAGTTTGCTGAAAAAGTAGAATCAAAAATAAAAGTAAAAGCACAGCGGAAAAGTAGAGGTGTCAAACAAGCAGGGTTTGTTGTTTTAAAGGAGACGACGATGCCAAGTGTATTAATTGAGACTGGTTATTTAACCAATCAAAAGGAAGAAGCATTTTTAGTAACCAATACGGGGCAAACTAAAATGGCCAATGCTATTTTTGAAGCATTTTTAGAATATAAATCAGAGGTAGAGGAATATACAGCTGCACCAGTAATTGCTGCGACTCCCCCATCTAAACCAATCAGTAGCCAGCCTGCTAATAATTACATATCACAACCAGTTTCAAGGACAAACGTGAAGGTAGAACAAAAAATGAGTGCCCCTGCACCAAAAGCAATTTCTACTAGTTTAGTAATCGCAGAGGAACCAGCTAAGGCCAATAATCCTATTGCTAAAACAACGACTACTAATCCAGCTCCAACCCTTGTTGCAAATTCGACAGTGCTTAAATCTAAGTCTGCTATCATTTTTAAAATTCAATTAGCTGCATCACCTGCTGAAATAGAAACTTCTAATCAAAAGTGGAGCAAAATTCCATTTGTCGAAGTGCGTAAAGAAAAGAACTTATATAAATATTTGACAGGAAGCCATGCTAATTATGAGATAGCCGTAAAAGATAGAAATGAAGTTTTAAAGAAAGGATTTAACGGAGCTTTTATAGTCGCCTATAAAAATGGAGAACGAGTATCTCTTAAAACTGCTAGGGCTGAAATTGGAAAACCTTAAAGTAACTGCCCTAACTAAAAAAGCCGCTATGACTCTATGTTATAGCGGCTTTTTTATTGTAGAAGAATAGGACTACATTTTATAAGTTTTCTGCTTTTTCTTTTTCTTCTTTTCCTTCTTCTGTTGTTTTTCCTCTTCTTTAGGCGTTAACTGTTTTTCGCCTTCTTTTTGTTCTTGGTTATTTTCTGGAAATGGCATCATAAAAAATTCTCCTTTCATAAAAGGTTCCATCATTTTTTCCATTTCGGCAAAATCTATTTTACTCATACTTTCCTCCATCATCTTTGCCATACCTTCAATGTCTATTTGATTCATTTGCCGCTCCATCATTTTCATCATAGCATTTATGTCAAGGTCATTTGGCATGACGAAGTTTTCTGCATTAAATCCCTCTGGAAAATTAAAGTTTTTCAAAAGTGCCGAATCTATAGGAAAATCTTCGAAGTTGAAGTTTTTCAATTGTTCTTGCAACTCTTTGGTCATTTTTTCCATTCCATCTTGCATCTCCTTTGAATCTATTTGTGCAAAAGAAGCGGTTTGAAAGAATAGACCAATAAATAGTATTATTAAAAATCTCATGTTTTAAAATTTAGATTATTTGATTTACTACTTTTAAGACACAAATTTAAGACAAAAGAGTGTTAAGAAATATATAAAAAATAAATTAGTACTGGTTTTTGTTTTCTTTTACACGCACCAAAGTTGAAAAAAGCTTATTAATTCCTATACAGGCACCAGCGAAGCCCTTCAGCGCTCCGCCCATTGCCCTAAGCCCTTACGATGATTTTAATAATATTTGATGTTGATGGAACGCTAGTCTTTTCCGAAAAACTAGACAGTAAATGTTTTGCGACGACCTATCAAGAAGTTTACGGTTTACCTTTTCCCACGATAGATTGGCGGAAATATCCCCATGTATCTGATACGACGATTTTTAAAACCGTCATTCAAGAACATTTTAATCGGGAAGCTACTCAAGAAGAGGAAGAAAGCTTCCGCCAAAAATTTGTAGCCAATATTAGGAAAAATAGAAAAAAAACGCCTGCTGAATATAAAGAAGTCCCTTTTGCTAAGCAGACAATTGACCGTTTATTAATGGATGACCGCTTTATTGTAGGGGTAGCAACAGGTGGTTGGAAAGCACCAGCTATTGTCAAATTAAACTTCGTTAATATTCCTACTATCCCTTTAATTATCAGTGGTGCTGACGGAAAAGTAAGTAGAGAGGATATCACGAATGAAACGATTACTAATGCCAGGAAGCAATACGATAATATTGAACGAATTGTCTATGTTGGTGATGCTATTTGGGATGTGACGACCACTAAGAATATGGGGTTACCACTGATTGGTATACGAAGAAAAGGAGATGTTGATTTTTTATCGAATTTAGGAGTAGGCTTAGTTTTAAAAGATTATGAAGACTATGATGCTTTTTTAAAGGGCGTTCTAAATGTCGGTGTTCCGAAATAAAAAAGTGGTGACGGTTTTACAAGTTTTGAACTTGCGCTTGAACTTAAATTTATTGATTATCTGGTTTTAAATCTAAGCGTAAGCGCAACTCATGTACCATAGGATTTTTCTCCCGCATCATTTCATATTTTTCTTTGGCAGAAAAGACTTTTTTAGTTTTGACTAACAGGGTAGATTTGGAGGTATCAATCGCAATTTCCATTGCCAGATTTGAAATAGGAATTCTCTTGCGAATGAAAGGGATTAAATCCTTCTCTTGTTGAATCATGCCCTTTGCCATTTGAGACCCCACTTCGACTTCTATCGTTACCTCATCTTTTACTTTGACCGTTGCTTTGGTAAAAGCTGCTTTGACTGATGGAGAATCAATTTGTGCGATATAAGCAGCCCAAGTATTGGTCAATAATTCGGCATCTAAACTAATATTACTATCCACGACCTCTTCCTCATCATCGTCATCATCTAGCATGCTTAAAGAAGGCATGTCATGTTTAGTCTTTTTTCGATTCGCTACACCGTTTTGAGTCGCTGTCGTTTCAGTAGGTTCTGGTTCACTAACAATTGTTGGTTCGACAATAGGTGTAGACTGCACAGCATCTATCTCCTCATTAGGAGAGGATGCAATAGCTTGAGGTGCTTCAGGCACAGTCGTTTTTACGGGTTCAATTGGTACAGATATAGGTGGAGATGTTGCGATAGGTTGAACAGGTGTAGCTGTCGTTTTAACAGTGGCGACGGTATTCGACCTTACATCAGGTGTTTTTTTTTCAGAGGAGGCTACAGGTGCAGGGTTTTTGGATAGTTCAATTGCTCGACCGATATAGGTCATTTTGATGACGGCCATCTCCACGTGCAAGCGTTTATGACGGGCCATTTTATAATTGATGTCGCAGTCGGCAGCAATATTCAACGCCGTTAAAATAAAACTGTTGGGCGCTAAAGTAGCTTGTTCTTTATAACGCTTTTTCAGCGAATCACTCGTCTCTAATAAATCTAAAGTTTTGGCATCTTTACAAACCAATAAGTTTCGTAAATGCTCTGCCAAACCGTTGATAAAAATATCAGGGTCGAACCCCTTTTTAAATATTTCATCAAAAATCAATAGAACCTTAGCCGTATCCTCCGTCAACATACCATCAACTACTTTGAAATAATAATCGTAATCAAGTACGTTTAAGTTCTCAATGACACTATCATAGTCAATCTTTTTTCCAGCAACACTGGTCATTCTATCAAAAATCGATAAAGCATCTCTTAAGGCACCATCTGCTTTTTGACCGATGATGTGTAAGGCATCTTTATCTGCCTCAATTCCTTCTTCTTTACAGATATGCTGTAAGTGTTCCACCATTCTTGGAATCTGAATTCGTTTGAAATCAAAGATTTGACAACGAGATAAGATGGTCGGAATAATTTTATGTTTTTCGGTAGTCGCTAAGATAAAAATAGCGTAAGGTGGCGGTTCTTCCAAAGTCTTCAAAAATGCATTAAATGCTTGTTGAGACAACATATGAACCTCATCTATAATAAAGATTTTATATTCGCCTTGTTGTGGTTGGAAACGAACTTGTTCGATTAAGCCTCGAATATGCTCGACACTATTATTAGAAGCGGCATCTAATTCATTGATATTAAAAGAAGCGTTGCCGTTAAAAGAGGTACAAGAATTACACTCATCACAAGCCTCAAAATCATCTGTTCTATTTTCGCAATTTAAAACTTTCGCTAGGATTCTAGCGCAAGTTGTCTTTCCGACCCCTCTTGGTCCACAAAACAAAAAAGCGTGTGCTAATTTATCATTCTGCAAAGCATTCTTAAGCGTTTTAGACACATGTTCTTGTCCAACTACTTCGTCAAATCTTTGCGGACGATACTTTCTTGCGGAAACGACAAATTGACCCATTTATTGGAATGTTGAATGTTGAATGATAAATGTTGAATAATGAACTTTACAAATTTAATAAAAAATAAGGGCATCGTCCCGATTTAGTACTCTCTTATTTTTAACTATGAAATTTATTTGACTAATTATTCTATATGTGGGCTTAACCAATATTCTCGTCCATCTAGTGTTCGGTTAATTAATCTGCTGCCAAACATTAATCTTCTAAGGGTAGCAGGGTCGTTAAAACTATGATATTCATTTAAAATATCGTTGACTTCTTGCTCTGAGTATTTTTTACCTACTTCAAATTTAGAGGCGAGATATTGTAAAATTAAAGCTTGTTTTTTCTTTTGTCGCTTACCGGGGAAACTGTGGAATTTTCCGTTTTCGTTGAGGTAGCCTTGGAGTGCAGTATTATCTTTCATAGGATATTTTCAAATAAGTTGATGGACAAAATAAGTAATTACGTTAGTAATTTTTAAAATTTTTATGACATAGTCATAGAGTAAAAAACATAGGTTTACCTATTAGTTAGTTGTAGTTAAGTTTGTAAAACTATGTGCGCTATGTGAAAATACGATTGTGACTCGTGGTAAAAAGATATTCGTTTGTTTTAATCATGCCGTCAGATTTAACAATGACTGAAGGTGTCCTGTAAATTGGGAAAGCAGGGCTATTTGAGAATCAATTTTATGGCTAGCGCTACTATTTAGCGAATAGTATTTTCTGGTCCGACCATTGGCTTTCTCTTTAGAGGAGAGGAGGAGTCCATCTTTTTCCAGCCTATGCAATGCAGGATAAATAGCACCCTCGGTTAAAAGAATGGTATTGTCGGTTTTTGCTTTTGTGAGTTGACATATTTCATAGCCGTACATTTTGCCATTTTCTTTCAAAAGAGCAAGCAGAATCGTATTGAGCGTTCCGTTGAGAAATTTTTTATTGGAATCCATTACCTGACTTTTATGATTTGCCCAATACTTAGAATGGCATTTTTAGAAATGGCATTCAGTTTATAAATTTCTCCAAGTCTTAAATGGTATCTCTGAGCTATATGAGAAAGCGTTTCCCCGCTTCGGACTCTATGAAATCTAGGTTCTGCCTTTTGTGCAGCAATTGCGGCTTCTTCAGTGAAGAGGGGTGTCACTTTACTTTTGCGATAAGCACTGTGTGATTTTGGAGATTTCCAACTATTAGACACCCATAAGTCTGAGCCACGAATCGTCTGACTACCATCAAAATTAAATACATATTCAGGGTGGATACAAACCCCCTTATAACGGACCTCTAAGTGTAAATGACTGCCAGTACTTCTACCTGTATTACCACCTTTTCCTATAATTTGACCTTCCGAGATAATGTCATTCGTATTGACTGCATATTCAGATAAGTGAGCATATACGGTTTCTATTTCATTGGCATGCCTGATAACGACTGTTTTTCCATGACCTCTGCTATAGCCTACAAAACGAACCTTGCCAGACAAAACGGACCGTACCACATCTCCAGTAACAAGGTCAATGTCTATACCTCTATGAGGTCTCCTTCGTCTCCTCCCAAATCTAGAAGTGACTCTAATATCGCCATCAATAGGGTGTGTAAATGTGGTTTGGTCAAATTGAATTTTAAAGGGGACTGGGACGACTACATCTTTATATGGATTGACTTGGTCGTCCTGCCAATGGTCCGCGAAAAAATCATCAACTAAATTATTGTCATCTTGCTGGATATCTACAAGACCAGCATCTCGAAGCAATAAATATTCTGAATGACTGATAAACTGATTTGTTTTTTCATTGCGGTAAGAGACCCTACCATCCAGCACAACTTTCGCAAAAGAAACCTTTGTCGTGTCTTGCTGTGCAGAAAGTGAATCTTCCGTTTGACTATAAGAAAAAAAAGGAATTAGGAAAAGCATACCTGCGCAGAGGAAGCATTTTAAATGTTTATTAATAGGCATCATTTCTCACGTACTATTATTGTATCGACTTCGAATTTAAAGTTGGCGACAAACATACATAAGAGTTTTAGGTGTGGTAAAAAAAGGTATTCTTTTAACAGAATCTTAACAATCCATTATGGAAAGGCAAACAAGGATTAAATCAACTTATTTTTTATCGCAACAAAAGAAAAATGTTTTTTTGATAACCTTTTTTTAAAAGTGTACACCTACCAATAAATAATTGTTTTACTCACTTTTAAAAATAAAAAAAGATGACCTATAAATCGAATTTGCCCAAAAGAATATTAGCTAATATTTTAGATTATAGTATAATCATTTTAAGTACCATCGTGTATATCATGTATTTGGGGGAAGAATCAACTCCTGGACATTATGTTGTCGATGGATTCCTAGCTGTGATTATTTTACCTGTTATCTGGTTTTTTTATTTCGTAGTAGTGGAAGGCATTTGGCAAGGCACGTTGGGTTTTCAAGCACTTAATTTAAAAGTGGTCAAAGAAAACGGTCAGCGGATTGCTGGAAAAGAGGCTTTTGTTAGACGGATGTTCGACCTTATTGATTTTTGGCTTTTTTTTGGCGTTCCAGCCTTAATTACGATGAATGTTACCGCAAAAAACCAACGTCTCGGGGATGTTTGTGCAGGCACTATTGTAATTGATTTATCTGATGAAGCTCAATATGCTTTAATACATTAAATTTTTGTAAGAGTTACCTACCAAGCACCTCCTAGCCTTTTTAAGCTAGGAGGTGCTAGCAATTTTTAATAGATTAGACCTTTATTCTGTTTACATCAAAATATAAAGGGTATCAGCGTTAGTAACGACTAAAGTATCACTACTATATTTGAGATTGTCACTCGAATATTGGATAAGTTAATAAACATTGATTGACACAGCCAACCTTTTTCTAAAAAAGAAGGTCTATCCAAATAGAATCACGAATATGAAAAACATTAGAATTTTGTTGCTTACCCTTTTACTTAGTATCGGATTTTTATTGCCTAGCTGCGAAAAAGATGGTGCTTCCTGTGACGGAGTAGACTTTGATGCTGCTCGTTATTTTGATATTCAGGGAATTGATGCCTTTATGTATAAAGATACGCTTGGATTTGACTTTATAACTACTACTGATACAATTACCTTTTCGGGTAAAGTAGGCTTATATTTAGATTATGTGGCAGAGTATCATGCTATGAGGAAAGTGCCAAAGTCTACTTCATTTTCCCTTATCAATAATGCTTGGACTTGTAGCATCATTGCTGGATATGATGGTTCAAAAACGGAAAAACTGGTCAACCTTTCCATTGTTACTTTAAATGATTTTGATGAAATGCATTTAGCCAATAGTTTCATTAATGATTTATTGGATTATGATGGCACTTATAATTTGGGAGATAAGATGTCATTAGAAGATTTCTTAGCAGACCAAACTGAAAACATTATGTCTGAAACCCTACTCCTTCAACTAAAAAAGGAGCCTGAATTAAATCGAGAATTTAAGTATAAAGTGATTGTTGAATTGTCTACAGGAGAAGTATATGAAGCGGAAAGTATGCCTGTTTATTTCCGTGATTAAGCTTTTTTTTATTAAAAATTACTTTGCTGGTTAGGGCTTATAGTCCGATACTTTTATGTTGCTTGCTTCTAGCGAGCTTTATTTTATCGTTTGAAAATCTTCTTATACACGCCAGAAGCGTGAGGAATAGAGGTGTCGGATTGAAAATCCTAACCAGTAAACTGTTTTTGGTATATAAAAATACTGTTGTGCCAGCGGGGACTTATTTTAAACAGTTGGTCTTTTTTGAAATTCATTTGTAGTGCCAGCAGAGTTATTTCAACTTAACAATTTTTAATCGACTGATTTTTCTATTTTTATCATTCAATTTATATCTTCACCATAGGCTTTGTTTTAAACCGCTCCAAAATAAGGAATGACCATTTATAAATCCACCTATATCTATGAAAAATATCATCTCAGAAAATAGCGCGCTTTATCATTTTGTACAATGGGCCTTTTTTCCATTGGTGCTGATTGGAACACCCTACCTCATCTATTTATTGGTGAGTAATGGTTCTTCTGTGGCGATTACGACTTATGTAGTTGCAGTAGGGGTAGGCTTATTATTTTGGTTAATGGAATGGTTGATGCCTTTTAAAAAACATTGGAATCATTCCCATGGTGATATTTCAACTGATTTGGCAAGTGGTATTGTTGCCTATATTATTCTCCCTATTTTTTTAAAACCATTGTATATTGCCTTATTGGCAGGAGCTGCTGTTTGGCTCTCCGTACAATGGGGCGGTGCTATCTGGCCAAGTGACTGGCCCGTAGTGATTCAGCTGATATTGCTATTAATTGTAGGAGATGCAGGTCGATACTGGGGACATAGATTGGCGCATACGGTACCATTTTTATGGGATTTCCATGCGGTTCATCATTCTACCAAACGTCTATATTGGTGGAATGCGACGCGCCAACATCCTGTGGATAAAGCTTGGTTTACCTTCACCGAGATGGTTTTTCCTGTCCTGTTAGGTGCAGACGGGATTGTTTTATCCATGTACTTCGGCGTCACGGTCGTTTGTGGCTTTTCCCAACATTGTAATATCAATTTAAAGTTGGGTCCGCTGTATTGGTTTTTTAATGTGGTAGACCTGCATCGTTGGCACCACTCGAAAAAGATTGGCGAGTCTAACAATAATTATGGGAATAATTTAATCATTTTTGACCGCTTATTCGGTACTTATTTTCATCCAGAAAGACAAGTTGACCCCAATCTACATATTGAAGAAATTGGTTTATTGAATCCAGATTATCCTGAAAACTATTTAGGGCAGTTAAAGGCGCCTTTTCAGAAGGGGATGGATAAGCCGCAGGGTGAGTAGTAGGCTAGTGAGTCCTGACGGAATCTTTGTACTTCTTTTATTGTTCTAAAAGAAATATTAAAATTTTATGAGCAGCAAGGAGAAGAAATCAAGTCAACCTGATCCATGGGATGCGTTAGGAGAAGAGATAAAGGAAGGTTCTGTTGTCAAGGGTCGTATTGTTGATATAAAAGATTACGGCGCTATCTTAGAAATCCTACCGGGAGTTGAGGGGTTGATTTTAGTCCCAGAAGTGACTTGGAGTAATCGACCAATCAATACTAGAGAATATTTCAAAATTAACCAAAAGCATGAAGCGAAAATTATTACGCTTGATATAGAGGAGAGAAGAATGTATTTATCTTTAAAGCAATTAACAGTTAATCCTTGGAATAACATCATCGAAAAATATCCATTGAAAAGCCGCCATACTGGTGAAGTGATAAGATTAATGCCTTTTGGTGTATTTGTTGAATTAGAATATGGCATTGGCGGTTTGATTCATCTCTCTAATTTGTCTTGGACGGAAAAATATACTCACTCGTCAGAGTTTATAAAAAAAGGTAAGCGTATAGAGGTAATTATTCTTAATATTGATATTATTAATCGTAAATTATACTTAGGTCATAAGCAGCTTGAGGAAAGTTCATAGTATTCTTTTGCTCGCTTTCTTTATTTTTACACGCCAGAGGCGTGAGGAATAGAGGTGTCGGATTGAAAATCCTAACCAGCATAGGTGTTTTTTATCTGGTATGCCAGCGGAGCTATTTGTATTCTTAAAATATCGGAAAAACGCTAATAAAATATTTTACAGTCTGGTAATTGCTTTTGTATTTCAACTAAATGATTCATGCTGACTTTTGTATTCCTAATAGCCAGTTCTTTTAGTTTTTTTAACTTTGATAAGTTAGGAATAAAATCTATAGGGTTATTTGATATATACAGTTTTTCCAATGATTTAAGATTAGAAATTTCTATTGGCAAAGAGCTTAAATTATTATCATTAAGAACTAATACTTTAAGTTTTTGCATATTTCCAATTGATTTAGGAAGATAATTAATTTCATTATTGTGAATTAGAAATTCTTCTAACTTTTTCAAGTTCCCAATTTCATGAGGTAATTCTTCTAATTTATTATTATCAATTCTCAAAATTCTTAAATCCTCAAGATTACCGACCTTACTTGTAATCTCTTTAATTTCGTTTTCAGAAAAATATGCTTCTTCAAGCTTTCTCAAATTCTTAATTTCAGCCGATAATTCTGTTAATTGGTTTCTGGCGAAAGAAAGAATCTTTAAGCTATCTAAATTAGCTATAAACCTAGGAACACTATTAAAATTATTATTATATAGATACAGTTCTTTTAATGATTTCAACTTTCCTAATTCTATCGGTAAAGTGCTTAATTGATTTCCTCTTAAATTAAGTAATCTCAATTTTTCTAATTTACCTATAGTTGATGGAAAAAGTCTTAGTTTGCCTTTTATAACCTGAAGCTCCCTTAATTCTTTCAATTCTCCAATTGAGGGTGGAATAGTCAAGTTCTCCATTTTTGTAATAAAAAATTCCTCTAGATTAGAAAGTTTTTTTATCTCATTCGTTATTGTATCAATTGTCCCATCATTTATCTGTAATACTCGAACTAATTCAGAATTTTTTAATGCATCTGAAAATTTATAGCAATAAGCATTTTGTCCATAGGATATGCTTATTATTAATACTAAGATTAAAGTGGTTATTAAAGTTTTTTTCATTTATATTTCTAATATTTTATAGCTCATTTAACTTTGTATTGATAAATGAAAAATGACAAGCATTTTTAAGTGCTTGCCATCTTCAATAATATTGATTCTAAATATTTTAAACTATATCCTGTATTTCTTAATTCAACTCCACCAACATCCCCAAAGTCACCTCCTCAGGCAACTCAATAGCTTCCCCACCAGCAACCGTCTCCACCAAACTCAAATCATCCGCCAATACCTCATTCTTAATATACTCCCCAAAAGAAGCCACCGCAGCTGTGACCAAGTCATGTTTTTCCAAAGCCACTTTGATTCTATCGGTGACATTAAAATCTTTGGTCTTTCTAACGTTTTGGATACGGTTGACCAATTCTCTAGCCATGCCTTCTGCTTTCAAGTCATCTGTTAGCGTGATATCTAAAGCTACCGTTAAGTTACCATCATTCGCCACTAACCAGCCTGGGATATCTTCCGCAGAAATCACAAAATCTGCCAAAGTCAATTCGTAATCTTGTCCATCAATGGTCAATTTATACGCATTGTTTGCTTCGATTTGGGCGATGTCTTCTTGTCCCAATTGATTAATCAACGGAATTGCCGCTTTCATATTTTTTCCTAAAATTCGACCTAGAGTCTTAAAGTTAGGCTTGATGCTTTTCTTGACGATACCAGAGGTATCGGTGACGTATTCGATGTCTTTGACATTCACTTCCGCCAAAATCAAATCTTTTACGCCCTCTACTTGCTCGCTAAAGGCGGCATCTAAAACTGGCAACAAGATTTTTTGTAGCGGTTGTCTTACCCGTAAGCTTTCCTTCTTTCTTAAAGATAAGACCAACGAAGAAATACGTTGTGCATATTCCATTCTTTGTTCTAAATCCTTATTGATAGCAGCATTGCTCACTCTTGGGAAACTTGCCAAGTGCACAGAAATATGCTTTTCTTGCTTAGAAACTTCGTTTAAATTTTTGTACAACCAATCTGCAAAAAATGGGGCAACGGGTGCCATCAATTTTGCGACCGCTTCCATACAAGTATAAAGCGTTTGGTAAGCAGCGATTTTATCTTGCGAATAGTCTCCTTTCCAGAAACGACGACGACACAAGCGCACGTACCAGTTACTCAAATGGTCCATGACAAAAGTCTGCACTTTTCGAGTTGCTGCTGTAGGTTCATAATTAGCATAGTCTTGATTGACCTCTTTGATTAAGGAATTTAATAAAGATAAAATCCATTGGTCAATTTGTGGTCGCTCTGCTAGCGGCACATTCTTTTCGCTGTATTTGAACTTATCGATATTCGCATACCCTGCGTAAAATTTGTACGTATTAAATAAAGTACCAAAGAACTTATTTCGAGTCTCTACTACCCCATCAATATCGTACTTCAAATTATCCCAAGGCTGAGACGCTGAAATCATATACCAACGATTGGCATCTGCGCCATGCGTCGCTAAAGCATCAAAAGGCTCAACCGCATTCCCCCAACGCTTAGACATCTTTTTGCCGTGTTTGTCTAATACCAAGCCATTCGACACCACATTTTTAAAGGCAACTTGGTCAAAAACCATCGTTCCAATTGCATGTAAGGTATAAAACCATCCACGTGTTTGGTCCACCCCTTCTGCAATAAAATCTGCTGGGAAGTTGGTCTTAAATTTTTGCTCATTTTCAAAAGGATAATGCCATTGTGCATAAGGCATAGAACCACTATCAAACCACACATCAATCAAATCTAATTCTCGATACATTGGTTCGCCATCATCCGACACCAAGACAATATCATCGATGTAAGGTCGGTGCAAATCTTTAGGGACGACTTGGTCTTTACCTAAAGCCGCATTCGCCTTATCAATTTCTTTTTGTAATTGAGCAATAGAACCGATACAGATTTCTTGGGCTACTTCCCCTGCATCTTCATTGACCTTCGTTCGCCAAATTGGAAGTGGTGTTCCCCAATAACGAGAACGAGATAAATTCCAATCCTGTAAGTTTTCTAACCACTTACCAAAACGTCCTGTTCCAGTAGAAGCAGGTTTCCAATTAATCGTATCGTTTAACTCCGACATTCTTTCTTTCACAGACGCTGCTTTGACAAACCAACTATCCAACGGATAATATAAAATCGGCTT
>CALJVJ010000043.1 GCA_937974625.1 uncultured Saprospiraceae bacterium | reverse complement strand
TTGATGTTTTTAGCACTTGCTTTGACCGCTTTTTCCAAAGCTGTCAATAAGTAATTGACATAAGGTAATTGCAACTTTTCTAATTCTCTATACGCAGATAAGAATCTGAAAGGCAATTGTTTAGCTCTGTTCACTTTTTCGGAATCGCCTAAAGTATGTGCTACCTTTTTGATATGCGTAGCACTCACATCGGCTTGCAAAATATTACGCAAATTTCTCATCAAAGCCATGTAGCCCAATCTTCCGCTATCAATCAATTCTTCCCACTTAGCAGTGACCGCTCTTGCTTTAGCAGCAGCAGATTCATAGGCTACTTGTCCTACTTTTGATAACTCGACTTCCCAAGTATATGGTGTGGTCAAAGTGTCTTTCACAATCTTGTTAAAAATCGCTTGTTGCACTTCATCCTTTGCTTTTGGGTGTACTAAAAACAAGGCATCTTTCAACGTCACTTCACCTGCTCGGTTGTATTTCGCAAATTGATATTCATCAAATTTATTGAACGCATCGCCTAATCCTTTTTGGATTTGCTTAGATAATTTGTTCAATTTTTTGTTGTAGGTTCTATCATTGGCAAATTGATAATAAGCCAATAATTCCATGATTTCATCCGCCCGTCTAACCACTCTCGCTACGGTATTTTTTACCAAACTATCCCCATTATGAATTTTTGCTAATTCCGCTACTAACACTACAGGAATAGAACGTAAGTACATTTTTTCTCTAGTATAGACCGCCAATTTAGCTACAAAAACAGGGTCGCATTTTCCAATTAAGTCTTTGATTCTAGTCAATCGCTCTTTTTCCGTTTCATAAAACTTATTGGACAAACTCGCAGTGACTACTGCTGAGTACAATGCTAATTCAGGTGTCAAAGTCCATGCTTTTTCTCCTTCATAATTAGTCGTTTGTTTTTGCTTTCTTTTTAAAAAATTAAATTTCATAACTAAAGTATTTAGTAGTGGATTGACAAGTTTGTTTTCATTTGAGTTCTATGAAAAAGAAGTTCCCGATTTTCAAATGATTACTTTTTTACAATGGATTGAAAATCTATTTAAAAAAGAATCAATTGAAAATCTAAAAAGGGAAATTAATTTTCATCATCATTTATGTTTTCATTTAGCCTTGTCGTTCCGCTGAGTAATAATTCTAAATTGTTTAATAAAGTTCCAAACAGGTAAAAAAAATCTTTTTTAATAAAGGAGATTTCTTTTTTGTTGTTTGATGATACAAAGTTGGGAAGGTAGTGCGCAGTATATTTGCGTAGTATAATATTTTTTTGTTTTTTTATGAATATTTTTTCTGTTTTAAGTAAAAAATTTACTTTAAGTAGTTGACAGTCAATTACTTATTATTTAATTAAAAACTTTCACTTTTTTTGAAAAAATTATCAAATGAATAAAAATGCGCTTATTCGGTATCGGACGATAGACAATTGTTTGCGCAATCGCTTCCGAAAATGGACCTTAGAAGATTTAATTGACGCCTGCTCTGATATACTTTATGAATATGAAGGGATAGATAAAGGCGTGAGCAAAAGAACGGTGCAAGGGGACATACAAATCATGCGGTCGGATAAATTGGGCTATAATGCACCGATTGTGGTGCTGGAGAAGAAATACTATACCTATGAAGACCCTGATTATAGTATCACCAATATTCCGTTGACGGACCAAGATTTAAATCGATTGACGGAAGTCGTCGAAATTTTAAAGCAATTCAAAGGCTTTTCGCATTTTCAGGAGTTGAGTGGGATGGTGCAAAAATTGGAAGACAAAGTGTATACCTCTAAAACTAAGCAGGAACGAATTATTGATTTTGAAAAAAATGAAAACTTAAAAGGATTAGAATATTTAGATACGATTTATCAAGCCATCCAAAAAAAGCAAACTTTAAATATTACTTACCAATCTTTTAAAGCTCGACAAGCTAATGAGTTTATCTTCTTTCCGTATTTATTAAAAGAATATCGAAATCGTTGGTTTTTATTAGGTATTCGAACAGGTTATCCTCGATTGATGACTTTGGCATTGGATAGAATGCAAGAGATTCAAACTTCTGATTTTCCCTTTCGGGAGAATACTCATGATTTAAGCAATTATTACGAGAATGTGATTGGGGTAACCGTGAGTGAAAATTTGCCGCCACAAGAAATCCTATTATTTGTCTACCAAAGTAATGCGCCTTATGTGCTAACGAAACCCTTGCATCCTAGTCAAACGTTAATTGACAAAAAAGATAAAGGCATTATTATTTCTATTAAGGTGCAAATAAATTTTGAATTGGAGCGAGAGATTTTAGGTTTTGGAGATGCGATGATTGTCCTACAACCACAAGATTTAAAAGATAGGATTTGGAGTAAATTGCGCCGAGCTAATAAGCATTATGAGGTGTGATTTTTTTGTTAAAAACGCAATTTATTAATGTATTATTCCTTACGAATTGAGACGTAAGTTTTTTTGATACAAATTATTGATGGAATGAGGCATATATTTTTGTCTTACTTTGGTGAACCCTTGATTTTCGTAGTATTGACAAAGTTTTTTATTGGCAGAATTGCAATCAAGTCGTAATAGAAAAATTCCTTGATTGGTTGTATGTGAAATTATTTTATCCATTACTTTGACTCCAATTTGATTACCTGAAAATTTTGCTTTTATAACAAGAGAATGGATATATACAGCTTTTTCCTTTTCTTCTCCCCAATACAATAAGTCTTGATTTAATAACCGAAACATTCCTATAATTTCTTCTGAAATTGTTATGAAATAAAATTCATTTTTAGTAAAGCCTTCTTTTATCCACTCTATTTTTTCTATTGGCGGATTAAGCCAAAATTTCCACTGGTCAATATTTTTTGATTGGAGCATCTGTGCAGCTTCTTTCAATAAAATAAAAGCTTCTTCTTGTTCATTTTTATTCGCTTGCCTACATTCAATATCCATGTCATTTTTTATTTATAGTAGAATTTAATGAACAATAATTGATGTTAATAAGCACTAAAATTAACCTTTCGCATCCAAATTTTCGGGTCTTCCATTTCTTTAAACCCAAATTGAGCGTATAATCCATGTGCATCCTTAGTCGCCAAAGACCAACTTCTAAAACCTTGAAAATCGGGACATTCCATTATTGTTTTGATTAATAATTTGCCGAGCCCTTTGCCTTGGAATTCTGGTAAAATAAATACATCTGCTAAATAGCCAAAGGTCGCACAATCCGTAATGACTCTGGCAAACCCCACTTGTTGTCTTTTGTTGTAAACGCCAAAGCAAATAGAACCCTTAATAGCTTTCTTAACTAAATACATGGGCTTGTTCTTTGACCAATAAGCATTTTTTAAAAAACGATGAATGACTACTACATTTAATTTACGTTTATCGGTGCTAATCAAATACGCTTCGTTGGATACTTCATAAACCATCTCAATACTTATTTTAGTGTTTGGTAAAATTTGGTAATCAACTCATTGAATTGTTTGGGCTTTTCCATATTTGGTAAATGCCCCGAATCTTTGATGACTTCAAATTGTGCTTTGGGAATTTCATTAGCTACTTTTTCTACGACTGCGACCCCAAAAAAATAATCCGTTTCTCCTGCAATTACTAGGGTGGGTAAATCAATATTTTTTAGATACCCAAAATTATTTCTTCGCTCGGCTCTTCCTTTGTGAGCAGCTACTGCTCCAGCTACTGTAGTCTCTGTCATCATTTTAAATAAATGTTGATAGACCGCTGAATCTGGGGTTACTGCCTCTAGATTGATGTATTTATGGATGTCTTTTTTCGTGTATGCCAACAGACCTATTTCTTGTATAGCATCAGCAAGTCGCAAGCGATTAGCATAACTTTCTGCTGTCTCCGCTGTCGGCGTACTTGCGGCTATAATTATCGATTTTACCCTTGATGGGAACAACCGATGAAATTCCACAATTATTTGACCTCCCATAGACAAACCAATTAGATGTACTTTTTCAATACCTAATTCATCTAATAACAAAGCTAAATCTAAGGCTTGGTCTTCTATAAAGATTCTTTCAGTGGTGGTAGGTGATTGCCCATATCCTTTTAAGTCAGGCAGCAATAAGCGAAATCCTTTTAATGCCTCATGTTGATATTTCCACATGGTATGGTCAAATGGATGACCATGGACCAATAATATTACTTCTTTATTTTGTGAATTTAAATCGGTATATCCTATTTTACTACCTCTGATTTTTAGAAAGTTCATATTTTTTGCTTGTCTTGTTTGTAAAAACACCTCTTACCCAATTGCTGTTAATTGCCCAATAACCAACTGATAAGCCTTTTCAAAAGAAGCCACTGAACGTTGGATATCTTCCGAGGTAGTCGCCCAAGAACATACACTTATTCGAATCACCTTACGACCATTCCAGACAGAGCCTCCTGCCCAACACTCTCGTAATTCTTGTATTTTATCCATTACTGCTAGGGTTAACTCATCTGATTCGCATTGAACGATTACCTGATTATAAACCACCTCATTCAATACTTCAAAACCATCTGTTTTGGCTAAGCCTGCTGCAAATTCTTTTGCTCTTTCGTGCATTTCAAATATCATTTCATCTACACCATCCTTGCCTAAGTATTTTAAGGCTGCCCATATCTCGACTACTCTGGCTCTTTTTGACATTTCTGGCGTGTAATACATCCCTTCTCTTTGCTGATTGCTTTCTAAATAGCTAGCACTGGTATGCAATGCAGAAACCAATGCTTCCTCATCTTGGCAAAGAATAATCCCAGAATCATAAGGGGTATTCAAGGTTTTATGTCCATCTACTGCATAAGAATGGGCATGTTCAAATCCTTTGGTCAAATGTTTTAGTCGTTTGGTCGCACCTGCCCACAAACCAAATGCGCCATCAATGTGAATCCATGCGCCTTTTTCTTTTGCTGTTTTGCAGATTGCGTCAAAGTTGTCATAAGCACCACTATTGACATTGCCTGCTTGTAAAATCAATAAGGTACTATCATCTAATGCTGGCAGATTTTCAGGAATAATACGACCATGTTCATCACAGTCTACTGATTCAATATTGCCTTTACCAAAACCCGCTAAGGAAATAGCTTTCAAAATACTAGAATGTATATGGGTATGCGTGACCACTCTTATTTTCGGAGCTCCAAATAATCCTTGTTCCGTCACATCCCATCCTTTGTTTTTTAATAGTCGAAACCTTGCTGCGGTCAATGCTGCCAAATTAGCCATTGACGTTCCACTTACAAAGCCTGCTACGGTGTGTTTTGGTAAACCAAACAGTTCATTTAACCAATTCTGTACAACTATTTCCAATTTGGCAGTAATCGGAGACATGACTTGCATGGCAGCATTTTGGTCCCAATAAATGGATAAATTTTTAGCCGCTAAACTAGTTGGAATCATGCTGCCATTGACAAAACCAAAGTACCGACCATTATAAGGAACGGTTGCTGGTGTGCCGTATTCATGTAAGAGGTCAATAATGGCTTCTCCATTTCCTGCTTCTTGAGGCATGGGCTCCTCGAATTTTTCTAAATTTTTGAGCGCTGTTTCGGTTGGAAATATATTTCTATCAAAAGCGCCTTCTAAATAGTCAAAGGCGTGATTTTTAGCTTTTCGGAATAAGTTTTTGCTTTGCATTTCTGCAAACATGGCAGCTTGTAGGGTGTTCTTTTTATTCATTAGTGGTTGATTTTTAAAAGGTCAAGGTTGTTCGTAACAGCCAAATTTATTTGGCTAGTTCTACCTAGCACGGATTATTCTAAAATAAAATTATAGTTATTTTGAATCTGCCAATTAAAATTGGCGATTACTTTAAACGTAAATATTTGTTACACAATTCTAGTACTATCCAATAACCGTCGATGATAGTTTATTTGCCCTAAGTGATAAGTCAAATGAGTCGTCAAATGCGTTAGAAAAAGCCCTGTTTCCATTTTATTTTTGAAAACAATGATAGGATATTCTTTTTC
>CALJVJ010000042.1 GCA_937974625.1 uncultured Saprospiraceae bacterium | reverse complement strand
ATTATTCCAACATTAACCATTACAGAACCGACTTGTGATGATGCAAGTAATGGTGAAATCATGGTAAACGCTTCTGGAGGTACACTTTCCAATAATAGTAGTTATACTTTTGATTTAAATGATGGAGATGGTTTTACTGCTAACAATACACTGAGTAATTTATCAGTTGGTGATTATGATAACATCCGTGTTCGAGATGATAATAATTGTATCGTACCAATAGATACATTTTTAGCTGTCCCAGCAGGATTTAACCCAATAACGGCTAGTTTAGTAATAACGGCACCGACTTGTGATGTTGCAACGAATGGAACAATAACCGTTACAGCTATAGGAGATGGAAGGCCTTTGTTTTATGATTTTAATAATGGTGGTCCATCTACCGATAATATCCTCCCTAATTTAGGAGTTGGCCCACAAAGTATCCTCATTCAAGATTTAGATGGTTGCAGCATCAATCTTGATACCACCCTAACTGCTTCACCAGATGAGCCTATCCAAGCAAGTGTTCAAATCAATCAACCTTCGTGTGAAGTAGCTACGAATGGGACAATCACTATCAACGCCTCAGGTAACAGTTTACCTTTGGAATACAATTTTGGAAATGGTTTTGTAAATGACAATATAGAAACAGATTTAGGCATTGGAAATTACCAATTAGTTATTCGAGATAGAGATAATTGTACTTTTAATATCGATACCATATTAGCTCCAACAGGCATCCCGCCTATCCAAGCAAATCTTCAGATTAACCTACCTTCCTGTACGGAAGGAACTAACGGTGCCATCACTATTCTAGCATCAGGTAACGGTGGCCCATTTGAATATGATTTTGACGGAGGTGGTTTTGCAGATGAAAATAGTTTCATGGATTTAACAATTGGAAATTATCCCATTAACATAAGAGATGCAGACGGGTGCATTGTAAATGCCGATACTACACTTACTGTTGCCCCAGGTATTATACCAGTACAAGCAACCCTTCAAGTAGTTCATCCTTCTTGCGGTGGTGCAACAGATGGAAGCGTAACAATTTTACCATCGGGAGAATTAGGCACAGATATTACCAATTATACTTATGATTTTGGGAATGGCTTTTTGGATAATAATGTATTAGATAATTTAGGGAATGGTCAAGTATTCGCCGTTGTTCGTAATGCCAATAATTGTAGTATAGTACTTGACACCTTACTCAATGAATTGGTCTTAATGCCAGAACTACCTCTAGTTATTAGACCAACTTGTTTCGGGTTATCAGACGGAAGTATTGTGATAGATATACCTGCACCTGGCGAAGGTCCATTTACTTATAATTTGAGTGATGGAAATGGTTTTCAAGATGCAACAGCCTTAACCAATTTATCAGAAGGGACCTATTCAGTACAAGTACAAGATAATAATCTATGTCTCAGCGATTCACTTGATATAGTCGTTGACCAACCAGATGCATTAATGCTCTCTCTTGAAAAAACAGACATTAGTTGTTTTGGAGAAAATGATGGCAGAATTGTAGCAACCGTTACAGGTGGCTCTTCGAATTACGCTTATGCTTGGAGTAATGGGCAAACATCAAGTGCTGCGGAAGGATTAATGGCTGGTGACTATACCCTAGACGTTACCGATGGCAATGATTGCCCAATAAGTAGCGCCAATGCCGTGACTATTATAGAGCCCATAGAATTAAGTGCAGCAATAGGCCAAATAGATAATGTACTGTGCTTTGGCGAAATGAATGGCGCGATTACTGTCAATCCTATAGGAGGAAGTGCGCCTTACGAATATAGTTTAGATGGAATTATATTTCAACCTACCGCCACCATAGGTAACCTTGTGGCAGGTGACTATAGCATAATAGTCAAGGATAGTCGTAACTGTGAAATAACCACTCAAAATACTACAGTTGATGAACCAGGAGAATTTACTGTAGATGCTTTAGTAGATAATGAAACGACTAAATTAGGATTCACCATTAATTTATCCGTAGAAGCCAATACAACCGCAACTGGGGGCATCAATTATACTTGGTCAACACCTGATTCAATTATCTGTACCAATTGTGAACGTTTTGAGACAGTTCCTCCAGGTTCTACGACTTATACCGTTAATGCGGTCAATTCTGACAATTGCCAAGCAAGTTCGTCTGTAAGTGTGGCTGTTTCTACTGACCGACCGATTTATTTCCCTAATCTTTTCACGCCAAATGGCGATGGCGTACATGACGAATTTTACATTCCGTTCTCCCCAGCAATGGAAGAAATAAAAGAACTTAAAATTTTTGATAGAACGGGTGCATTAGTTTTTGAAGCATTTAACATCAAAAGAGGAGAAGAAATAAGTAAATCGTGGGATGGAGAATTCAACGGTACAAAATTACGCCAAGGCGTTTATGTGGTAACCGCTCAAATAAGTTTTGTAGATAAACAAATTTTGCCCTATCAATCAGATGTAACCATAATTACTTCAGAATAAGTCTGCTTCATGGACAAGGAGGTAAAAATCCCAGATGAGTTGAGAACTCATTTGGGATTTTTTTTTAACTTTAGGTTCAACCTCAAAATTAAAAACTATGAAGTGGCCATTACTTTTCGCTACAATTTTGTTATTTTCCTTTGGCTGTAAAAAGGAAAAAGATAAAAAAAACAATTATCAAACCAGTATCTTTAATTGGCTCAATGCCGAAGAAGATATCATTTCTCTAGAAATAAAAGGGGATTTGAATCATTTATTTGTTGCAAGACATGAAGCAGACCATTATCACCCAGCAAGTATCAAAATTGTAAGAGGCGATAGCTTACTACAATTTGATATGGAGCTTTCCAGAAGAGGGGTCACTCGAAAAAAAATATGTGATTTCCCACCTATTAAATTAAAATTTCCAAAATCAGCATTAAAGACTAAGGGCTTTTCTTCCTTAAATAATTACAAACTAGTCACTCATTGCATGGAAGGGGAAGATGATTTAGTCTTAAAAGAATACCTCATTTACAAATTATTTAATCAATTAACAGAAAAAAGTTTTCGAGTCAAGTTAGCAAAAATTCGATACATCGATGATAATGGAAAAGTGCCCGATGATATTCATTTTGGTTTTTTAATAGAAGGAAATAAAGAATTAGCAAATCGTTTAGATGGCAAGTTGGTAGATCCTGAAAAATCAAAAATCACTAGTGTAGATAAAGAACAGTATAAAAAAATGGTCTTATTTCAATATATGATAGCCAACACTGATTGGAATTTGTCCAAAGGACATAATATAAAATGGGTGCAAACAAGCAGTAGTGAAGTGCCCACCCCAATTCCTTACGACTTTGATTATTGTGGTTTAGTCAATGCACCTTATGCCATCCCTCATCCACAAATTCCCATAAAAAATGTTAGGCAACGATACTTACAGTGGAGAGGAAAAAGCAAGGAAGAATTAAAACCTATTTGCAAAAAAATCACGGCGAATAAAGCTGCTTTCATCGAAGCTTGTCAAAAGTTCACGAACTTAACAGATACCAGCAAAGCGGAAATGATTAGCTTTTTAGAAACTTTTTTCGAAGAGGCAGAGCAGGAAACATTTTTGTAATTACCACCAAGTACACTGTAAACTAATTAACTTTAATTTACAGTGTACTTGATTAGTTAGATTTTAAAAACCTAACTGGTCTAGTAGGTCACCAAGAAAATCCAAATTTCATCTTAACTTCCGCATAGGGCCCAGATAAGTCTTGCCCGGTCATTTCTGGTATATCTACATTTGTCACCAAACGGTAGCCTCCATCTAAGGACAAATGAAAAAAGCGAAAAACATTTAACTCCAATCCTAAAGTAGGTTGCACCACAAGCATATTATCAGATTCACTCTCCCCCACTCTAGCATTACCTGTACCCGCTAATACCATAAAACTTGGATGAATCGTCTTATGCGCAGCAGGCGTAAATCCTAAAATAAATCCGCTATAGTCCATTTTGAATTTATCATTATCTAAAGCATCTATATAAACGTCATTATCCGTTTCAAATCCGCCCCAGCCTAGAAATAACTGTTTACCAAATTCTACGCCACCAAACCCACCTCTAAAAACAACAGGCGCATCATCAAATTGACCGACACCAACCGCAGGACCACCCCAGACGCCACTAATGCGCCAGCCTGATTTCCCAAAAACAGTACGTTCCTGCTGACTAAAAACAGAAATAGTGCTACTCAACAATACAAAGATTATCATCAGATGCTTCATAATAGGGTTTTTAAAAGATGAAAGGAATAATAGTCTAAGGCCATGCCGATGGCTTAGAAAAATTGCTTTATTCTGAATGGACTAGGTTTGTATTAAAAAGATGCAAAAAGGGAGGTTACACCACTACGGAAGCAAGGGAAAAAAGTATTTTTTAACCAAGTTTAACAAGTCCGTTTATTTTTTAAAAATAGGTTAACATTTAATGAATTTCTATAGTGTAAATACTATCAAAAGTTCTACCAGCACTCAATTTACGTATCCCTTCTTTTTGAGGCAGTTGTTGATTGTGTTCAACATGGTCCGCCACACCAAACCATGGTTCAATACAAACAAAAGGAGCTGCTTGATTTTTAGACCAAATTCCTAAATACGGAAAGTTTTTAAAATCAAAAGTCAAAATACGACTTGTTCCTTTTTGTAAGGTTACTTTTTCAGAGGCTAAATTGGAAAAGACTAAAGCATCTTCGTCAAAAAGATTATCCGTAATAGGAAGTATATTTTCGTTCGTTAAAATTGGTGTTGTTTTACCATTTCGAATACCAGCATCTAAGCGTTGGGTAGCAGCCGTTTCTTTATGTTGGAAAACTAATTGATAAGCTGACCGTTGTTCATTCGCCTTCAAAGGGCATCGAAAAGCAGGGTGTCCACCAATGGAAAAATACATAGGTATTTCAGACGGATTATACACTTCATAAGCCACCATTAATTCGCTTCCAAGTAATACATATTCGATACGTAGCCGAAATGGATAAGGGTAAGAGCGTAAAGTTTCTTTTGAACTAGTCAATTCAAAAGTTAAAGACGCTTTATTTTGTTTAATTAATTGAAAGTCCATATTCCTTGCCAAACCATGTTGTTTCATAGCATAGGCTTTGTCGCCTATAACATAAGTATCATCTTGTAATCGACCTACAATCGGGAATAACACAGGTGCATGCCTTCCCCAAAAAGTAGCGTCTGCTTGCCAAATATATTCTTGTCCTGTTTCCTTTTTGACAATACTACACAATTCCGCTCCGTGATACTTGACCTGAATTTTCAGGAAGTCATTTTCTAAAGTTTTAATCATGGCTTCTTCTTAAAATAGTTTTTTCTATAAAAATCAATCCCTTGTAGCCACAAACATAAAAAATATGGAGGCTGGTTTACAGTTTTTGGAAAAATTAGTCTTAAAAAATTATAACTAATGTGTCCTTCTCTCTCCCTTCCGTTCAATTATCGACATCAAATTTCACCATAAAACAACCCGTTATGAAAAAAGTATTTAGTTATAGTTTTTTAGTATTGATAAGTTTCACTGCTTATAGTTTTATACTTCCTAAAAAAACTGAAGTTTACCCAATTAATAAAATAGAGAAGAATTGGGGAATGGTCAAAAATGGTCTTTACGCTAGTAAATTTGAAACGACAAATAAAGAATATCAAATATTTCTAAATAGCATTAAGGCAAAATCAACGCCTGAGCAATTGGAAAATATAAAAGTACACGTTAACAATTGGAAGACAGAAAAGGGGGAAATCATAGAACCGATGGCCCAAAATTACTTTCAACATCCTGCCTATCTTGATTATCCATTAGTAAATGTCTCACGTGAAGGGGCAATTGCCTATTGTGATTGGTTAACTACGGTTTATAATAATCGTCCAAATAGAAAATATAAACAAGTAAAATTCCGCTTACCAACAAAAGTGGAATGGATAGCAGCAGCAAGAGGAGGGCATCAAATAGCTCCATTTCCTTGGGGTGGTTATTATACTAGAAATGGGAAAGGCTGCAAACTAGCTAATTTCAAATCTATCCCAGAATCAGCCATTAAAAGAAATGCGACAACAGGAGCAATTGAAGTAATAGCAGATGAATTCACCCATAGTGATATTAATGATTTGGCTGCTTTCCCTGCACCTGTTCCTTCCTATTTTCCAAATGATTTTGGTTTACACAATATGAGTGGGAACGTGGCGGAAATGCTTGCAGAAAGGGGGCAGACGAAAGGTGGTAGTTGGGCAAGTACAGGCTATTACATTCGGATAGATGCAGAAGATGAATATGCAGGTATTACCGAGCCAGACCCCAGAATCGGTTTTAGATATTTTGTGGAGATTGTTGAGGAGTAACAATGCCTGATGAACTATAAATGATGAATTGGATGTTTAGCAAAATTTAGAGCTAAAGACCCAATTCATCGTTCATCATTTATAGTTTATCGTTAAAAAATCAAGCAATCGCTTTTCGCTGAAACCATCCTAATCGAATACTCACCTCCGTCCCAATCCAAATCAAGGCTAAACCTGCTATCGTATTTCTAAAAAAATCGAACCAAATATCTTCCGCTAGACCCAATTGTTCTCCTCCTAATTTTATTAAATATCGAAGGCCTCCAAAAATCAAAACCCCCATCATCGTTCTTGCTATTTTATAACCTATTGATGCTTCATCAATAGGTAAACCTTTTTGTGCTAATAATAAAAACCCAAGTCCTAAACCCAACATAAAAGCCAACAACACATATATTTCTTGATGCAAAATCAGCATAAACAAAAATGGTGGGGCTAATAAAATCGTCGTAGTGATATTAGGACCAATAGCATACTGGTTGCTACTTTCAAAATTGGATAATTTATCTGGTTTTAAAATAATGAAATAAAAAGCAGCTAAAGCTACAGCTCCCAAAACAAGCCCTCCTATCACATCTGCCAAAAAATGAACGCCTAAATAAATCCTAGAAAGCGGTACCAACAGCATTAAACTAGCACAAAGGAGCGTCACCCAACGCTTTCTAAATAAAAAAGCAAGTGCGCCCCAAAAGGCAATCGCTATACTTGTATGTCCAGAAGGAAAACCATTTTCAACACCTTCTGCTGCTCGTGTAGCTACTAATACATCTGCAGGCAATCCACCCCAAAAACTAGTAGCTCCTCTTTTTGAAAAATCAAAAGCAGCATCTCCTGGCAATTGTTTATCCAATCGCTGAACCGAATTATCAACATGAAATGGTCTAGGCAAATCAAAGTAGTCCTTGAAAAAAAAAGTAATCGCGCCTGTCCATATCAAAACCATAAACATTAGAAACGCCTTTTTAAAATTAATTGCTAAAAGCAGGATAATCAAAAACAGCATAAAAAATTCCATATATCCAAGTGTCGTAATAAAACGCATAAAAGCGGTCAGTCCATCAGAAGCAAAGGATTGGAAGTAATGATTGATTTCTGTTTGAAACATGATATTAACAGTTATTAGATTATTAGAAGTTATTAGAGATTCAAGTTTATGAAGCTTTTAATAACCTATGATTGATTTATCAGGATACAAGCAAATAGTAACAAAATGGGATTGTTTATTAAAAATAAGCGGTAAGATAGGTAAATATGAGTCCTATTTTATGAATTCTTGAAGTAATAATTAAGGCATCATTTACTATTTTTTCGGTATTTTTTGTCTAATTCTAGCATTTTTTTCAAAAAAAATAGGGCAAAAAGGGAAGAAAAAAAAAGTTTCCATCAACAAATTACTATAAAAATTCAAAATTCAAAAACATAATTATCTAATAATCAACATTTTATATTTTTTATATAAAATGAAATCAACAAAACAACTTCAACAAATTCCGTTTTTTGTCTTTGTAAAAACTTTAATATGCCTGCATCTTTGTAGTGTAATTAGTTCGCAAGGAAAACGAGACAAGAAAAAGAGAAGCGAACAAAGGCTGAAAAAAGTATTCAGCATACAAACATGAAAAAATTTTGGTTAATATATTTTGGTTAAAAATTTGGTTAAAGTGTTGGAGTCATGTGGAAGAAAAGCAAAAGACA
>CALJVJ010000041.1 GCA_937974625.1 uncultured Saprospiraceae bacterium | reverse complement strand
TTTTTTTCTTTTTCTGCCTGTCGGCAGACAGGCTTCTAGTTAAGAAAGTAAATAAAGAAACTAGAACAAACAATACTTCGAGAGAAGTACACAATAAAGCTCAACCTCTTGGTTGAGCTTTTTTTTTGCCTTGGTTTTAGGATATGCTCACCAATTGATTATCTAGCACTCCATCTTTTCTAATTTTTCCTTTTAAAAATGGCCCGATAAATTGAATTGTCAACTTATTAAACAGTAACAGTAGCTGTAACTCTTTATGAACCCATCATTTTTAGGTTTATATTAGCTTAAGTTATCTCGCCCCCTTGGATTTATTTATTTGTATACGGTAGCTACTAAAAAGTTATCAAACTTCTGCGGACAAGCAGCTTGACCAGCTAGAATTTTACACGCTTACCATAGAAAAAAATGTACCTTTCCTAACTATTTCCCAGCTACAAAATGAATATTAATTAACCCAAATTGCGGACAATGAAAGGAAATAAGGCGAATTTTAAGAGAAATCTATGATTTTGAATTAAAATTCAACGCACCTGCCTGCTGCCGGCATAGGCAGGTTTCCTTTCTTTAAGAATTGTTCGAAAACTTGAATCAATTAATTAGTTTTCTCGGTTTTCCAAAAAAAAAGTTGAATGACTGAACCTAAAATTTTCTTGAAAAACTTATTAAAAAAGTAACAGGCTAAATTCCATTTACATTACAAATACGCATTAATAAAAAAATAAATAAAATTTTTTTTTAATTAATGATGAACTGCATATCGAAATAAGTTAATTGTAAACAATTCTATTTTAGCTGAATATATATTGTCATTTATTTTATGTGTCTAGAAGGTCATTTTAAATAAAAAAAATACCATGTATATTTAAATTTAGCACGGTTGTTGGAATATTACTAGTATAGCATTTAGTATAACATTATTCAATATCCTTATCCTTACCGAAATTAACCACTAAGAAATCTTCTGCTCTATAGAGTTTGAACTCCATAGATATATTAAGATGGAAGAAGTATAACATAATCTTATCCTTAAAATAAAATACCAAATTTCTTACTGAAATATTAGTGGACTGGCATTACTATGTTGTATAGTAAAATGGTCTACTTTGATAAATACACTTACACACATATAATTTTTAATTAACTATACTTTAACCGATTTATTTATCAAAATTATTTTCTCATGAATAGAATGAGTCTTACACTCTTAAAACGGTTTGCCCTATCGGGTAAAACTGCCTTCCTCCTATTTTTTGTTCTCTGTTTTGGAGGTCTGCAAAATTTAGCTGCTCAAGTTACTATGTCTTATGACAGTAAAGGTGCAAATACCTGTACTGTAGAAAAGTTGACTTCCTGTAATGGCGATGTCACCGCTGATGGAACTCAATTTACAGATGACGGATTTAATGATGGCAATTATGCCGATATTAGAGCTAGATTAGATACTGTAGAATTCTGTCCTACCGACAAGTGGCATTATGTGAAAGTTGTTTTCACTCAATTTGATTTAGAAGATTCCTCAACTGGAACTGGTGATACCTTAATTGCCTATCAAGGTAATAAGGCTGCCGTACGTAATGGACTTATGCCTGATGCAAAAGCTACAGGTACAGGTGTCAGTAAGGCTTTTGGTGGATGGCTTGATGCTAATTGTGATCCGGCTAAGAATGAATCTGGTTGTTTAACTTTCTTATTTAAGACTGATGGCGATAATGCCAAAGGAAAAGGATGGGATGCATGGGTTGATTGTGCAAAGCGGGATATCAAATTTGAATCTGCTAATATTCCTAGTGTGAAGTTGATTTGCGCAGAGAGTCCTTGGGCAAAAGTTGTAATTCCTGCACCAACCGTAACGGGATGTACTACTATAGATGATTCTGTTTATGTGAGAGTAAAAAATCAGCATGGCTTTACTTGTATTGATGCATGCATTTCTAAAAATGGCTTAGGTGGTTTACCTACAATGGTAATGGATACCTTTGCTTTAGGAAGCTATTCTGTTACTTATAAATTAAAGTCTGATACTACTAAAACGAATACACAAATCTTTTCTGTACAAGCACCTGCTTTAGTATGTAATGATGATATTAATGTACCATTGGGGTCTGCTTGTATGATTGTATTAACTCCTGATGATCTTTTGGAACAACCTTGTGATACTATTCAAGACACAATGTATTATAATATCACAATTACTTTAGGAGAAGGGAAAAATAAACAAACGCTAGTTACCACAGGATATAATTCTGCGGCTAAAGTTGTTTATCCTATCGTTACAGTAGAAGATGTGAAGAAAGCTGGTATGACTGTTTGTAATGCTAAAGCAACTGTTCGCGTTGAGCGAATTTATTATGGACGTTTAGTTGATGCTGCTGGAAAATCTACAATTTCTTTTTGTAATAATGGTACAAAAACTAATGCTTGTGAAACAATACTTAATTTCTCTGACCAATCTGTTCCTTGGGTGAGTGTAGTTCCTGGTATTGATACCTTAATTGCCTGTGATACAACTGGTTTAGCTAGAATTTTAGAAGCTGAAGCAATTGATAATTGTGACGATGATTTAACGGTTACTTATAAGGTTAGAATGCATGAAACAGATCCTTGTTTTGCTGCACTTGGTAGCCCTGATACGACTACTGCTACCGTTACTTTTAGTGCTACAGATGATTGTGGTAATGTGGGTACTTTTGAAAAAGATTATACGATTATCCGTCCAAATAAAATTGACCATATCGTAAAAACTCAAGATGTTATAACGGATTGTTCAGAAATTTTTACTGGTGCATCTTATGTTCCTGGATTGGCAATTGGTACTTATAAAGATGGTAAATTTACAGTTAGAGATACGATTAGATTAAGTGTTGAAGAATATATTTGTGGTTATATCTTGACTAAGAAAAGTGAAACACTTCCTTCAACAGACTGTGGTACAAAGACTTATAGATATTGGTCAATCTTGGATTGGTGCAAACCTGAAGAAGGACCAATGGTCATTGATAGAACTTACCTTGAAACGGTTGATACAGTTGCGCCAAAATTTGTTGACGAAAAAGCGCCAACGCTTTATTTAGAACTGGGTCATTTTTCTTGTGAGTATGATATTACCAAGGTTGAAAAACCAATGGCAACTGATAATTGTGATGACAATCCTTATGTACGATTAGATATGGTTTCTCGTATCGAAGATGGGCAGGTTTGGCCAATTACGGATGAATCTCTTTGGGCTAAATTGGATTGTGATTCTTTTGAATTAAAGTGGGTAGCAGAAGATGATTGTCACGAGCAATTAATCAATGACACTTTAAAGCAAATTGTTATTATCAAAGATGTAACTAAACCAACCGCAGTTTGTACAGACCAATTAAATATTTCCTTATCCCACGATTGGGGAGCAAGAATCTATGTAGATGATGTGGATGCTAATAGCTATGATGCTTGTGGAATCGCTAAAAGAGAAATTAGAATTAAAGGAATTGATGCTGATTGGGCAGAATATGTAAATATTACTTGTGAATATGTTCACCTTGATTTACAATTAGAGATGAAGGTAACAGATATCAAAGGAAATTACAATATTTGCTGGCTAGATATTTTAGTTGAAGATAAAATTGCACCAATTTGTGAAAACCTTCCGCCTGCAACTAAAGATTGCACTGATTTCCATAAAGGTGAATTAGGTGAAACTACGGATGCGAATGGTGATAGAAAATTTGAAGATGATGAATGGACGGATTTAACACCAATATTACATGGAATTTATGTTAAATACTTTGGTGCATTTAACTGTACAGATAATCTTGCTGGTGAGCATTGTGGCGAGTTAGAAACTAAAGAACAATACCAGTTAATTGAATGGCCATGTGGCGAAATTGATATTAAGCGTAGACATCAATCTATTGATTGGACAGGAAATAAGTCTGCTTATGTTTACCAAGATATCAAAGTCGTGGCTAAAGCGGGGTGGTCTTTTGTTTTACCTAGTGATGCTACTGGTACTTGTGAAATGGCACCTGATGCAAATTCTATTACAATCAACAATGGCGCTTGTGACTTATTAGGTTATGAGGTTACAGATAAAAGATATGATGTAACAGGTGATGCTTGTTATAAAATTGAACGAACTTATCACATCATTAACTGGTGTAAATATGTAGCTGGAGATGCACCTGTTCAGATTGCTAGAAAAGAGGGTGAACATGGTTTTGCTACTGGTTTTGAGGTAACTTATGAAGGAAATTCAGACAAAGGTTACTGGACATACATCCAAATATTAAAAGTACATGATAATGAAGCTCCTGTAGTAACAGTTGTAGACCCTGAACCTTGTATTAATGGTGTCGATTTTGATGCAGAACCTTATGGAGAAGAAGACCAAACTCCTGGTGAATCTCCTTATGAGTGTGATGAACTAAAAACTTGGACAGCTACTGCAACAGATTGTTCTGATTCAACGGCTATTACTTGGGTTGGTAGGTTATATAATGCAACTTCTGGTGCTTTAGTAGAGGAAGTAAACTCTAATACTATTTCTTATCCAGTTTCTAATAAAGAATCTTATTATGCTGAATTCTGGGCATATGATGGCTGTGGAAACTCAGGAGGTAATAAAGGAGAAACTATTAAATTTTGGGATTGTAAAAAGCCAACTCCATACCTATTGAACGGAGTGGTCGTAGAAATTATGCAAACTGGAATGATTCAAGTTTGGGCTACTGATTTGGACCAAGGTACTTTTGATAATTGTACAGATCAATCTAAATTGGACATTAGAATATGGCATGCTAATATAGGTGATTCGCCATCTACATTAGAAGAAGTGCAAGCATTACCAAAAGTTATTGATTTAACTTGTACGGAGCTTGGAAATCAAACAGTTGCTATCTATGCAATTGATGAAGAAGGAAATTGGGATTTTGCTATTTCTTATGTTGTTGTTCAAGACAATATGGGCGCATGTACTGGAATCGAGCCTAATGCTAGAGGAATGGTAGCGGGGAGAATTGTCAATGCCAATGGTGATAATGTGGAAATGGTTTCTGTTGCTGTAAATGGTGCTGAAGAAACGAATATGACTACTGCTGCGGATGGACACTTCCAATTTAATTTACCTATGGGTGGAGATTATACGGTAACTCCAGAAAAGGATATGAACCCTTTAAATGGCGTTTCTACTTTTGATTTAGTATTGATTAGTAAGCATATCTTAGGATTAACTACTTTTGATTCTCCTTACAAACATATTGCTGCGGATGTGAACAAATCTGGTACTATTACCGCTTTTGATATGGTTCAATTAAGACAATTGATTCTAAATATTACTAGAGAATTTCCAAATAATGATAGTTGGAGATTTGTGGAAAGTGGTTACAACTTTACTTCTACTAATCCTGCTGCTGAAAGCTTTAATGAGGTTATGAGCATCAATAATTTAGCAGAAAACATAGAAGAGATGGACTTCACAGCAATTAAAATTGGTGATGTTAATGGTAATGCATTAGCGAATAACCTAGTAATTGCTGAAGATCGTTCAACAAATGGAACTTTGATTTTGAATACAACAGATTTCTTAGTGAAAGCAGGCCAAACAGTAATGGCTGATTTTACGGCTAATAATATTGCGAAGATAGATGGTTTCCAATTTACTTTGAAAGCAAATGGTAGCTTAGCTTTGATGGAAGGTGTTGCTAAAAAATCTAACTTTAATACCCAACTAGCTTCAAGAGGTATTTTGACTACTTCTTGGAACGGTACAGCAACTAATAATGAATTACTATTCAGTGTAACGTTCACCGCGAATACTACGGGCTTATTAAGTGAGCTTATCAGTTTAAACTCTGAAGTTACCAATGCGGAAGCTTATAATAGAAATGGAGAGTTATTGAATGTGAATCTTAACTTCACTAATACTAATACAGATTTTGTATTGAATCAAAATTCACCCAATCCATTTAGTGCAGAAACGACTATTGGATTTAATTTACCAACTGCTGGTGCAGCTACTTTAAAAGTAATTGATATTCAGGGTAAATTATTAAAAACGATTACTGGAGACTTCAATAAAGGGTATAACCAAGTTGAAGTTAACGCTAAAGAAATAGGGGCAAAAGGTACTATATACTATCAGTTAGAAGCTAATGGTAAAACATCTACTAAAAAGATGATTGTACTTGAATAACAATTAATAAATACTATTGAACTTGAGCTTGTTTAGCCAACTTTTTAAACTGTTTTTAGCTCCTTTTGCTAAGCAAGTTCATGACGTACTCTGAGAAAACTGATAAATATTTTGGGGAAGGGGACTTTTATAAGTTCCCTTCCAATCTTAGATTAAACACTCATTAAATAACTTTCACTCCTCCTCATACATTAAAAAAAAGCTATTCTTGAAGTCAAAGAATGAGATGACCAGATAGAATAGTGACGATTTAAGTATATAAAATTTTAACCGATAGCGAAGCAATTCTTTATATCTACCTACCTTTTTATTGGGTATTTGATGATAGAAGGATTGGAAATCAATGTAGTTTCTTGAGTGGTACTATCCCTCAATTGTAACCCTACACTTGTTTATAAAGGTTATTATTTTACGGAAAGAGTATCAATACATAAAAATGTTTTTTATAAAAGATAGTTGGCCTACTATGACTAATAGGTCAATCCCTCTAACTTTTATTGCTTTGTGTTTGTTTTTTATTTCAAATATTAATGCACAAGTAATAACTCCATACAGTAACACAGCAGATACCTGTGCAACTGTACTTTTAGAAAATTGTAACGACTCTGTTACTGAAAAAAGCTTAAGATGGACCGATGACGGTACCAATGATGGAAACTATCAAGATGATAGATTGCGTAGTGATACCATCGAATTTTGCCCTAAAGATCAATGGCATAGAGTACAAGTAGTCTTTTCAGATTTTGATTTAGATGAAGGAGATACTCTATACGCTTTTGATGGTAATAAAAAAGAGGTTAGGGAAAAATTAGCTATCCTTACGTCTGGTGCTAATCCTAATGTTAAAAATAGAGCACGATTAGTTGGAATCGGTTCTGGTTCTGGTGTTGGTGTCTATAATGCTTTTGGAGGTTGGATTGATGCAAGTTGTAGTCCTTGGTTAAACCCTTCAGGATGTTTGACTTTTATCTTCAAGACAGATGATGATAACAATAAAGGTGCAGGATGGGATGCTTGGGTCGATTGTTCTGAAAGAGAGCTTGAATTTAGTAAAGAAATCGTTCCTGACACTAGATTAAAGTGTGAAGACACCTACGTTACAAAGACCATACTGGCTCCTTATGTATTCGCTTGTGGAGACACCTTAGATTTTTGTCAAGATACCGTTAGAATGTTGATTCAAAATCAGCATGGAGTTACTTGTGTAGATACGTGTCTTTCTCGAAGAAATTTGCATATTTCAACTTATACTGGTGATTTTAGTATTGGGCAGTATTCTGTAGAATTTCTTTTAAAAGCTGATCCTGTAAAATCAACTAAATCATATTTCGCTGTTCAAGCGCCTTCATTAGTTTGTAATGATGACTTAAATGTACCTCTCGGAGCTGCTTGTATGGCAGTCATAACACCTGATGATTTATTAGAACAGCCATGTGATACCATTGCTGGGTCACTGTATTTTAATATAACCATTACCTTAGGATCAGGTAAAGACCAAGTGGTCCTAAAAACTACAGGACATGATAATATGGGTAAGGTTACTTATCCAGTGGTCACGGTAGATGATATTAAAAAAGCAGGCTTAACTGTTTGTGGAGGTACTGCAACTGCTAGAATAGAAAGAATTTATTACGCAGATAGAGATGGTGATGGGAAACCTGATTTCCCAACAACTTTAGAATGTGATAATGGTATTCAATCTCTTTATTGTGAAACTACGCTTAATTTTAGTGACCAAGATAAACCTTGGATTGATATCGTTAATGCTCCTGATACCTTAATTGCTTGTGATACGACAGGTTTAGCCAAATTGTTAGCTGCCAAAGGTATTGATAACTGTGATACAGAAGTGGCTGTTAGTTATACGGTTACTATGGATGAAACGGACCCTTGTTTCAAAAATAATGGCACTCCTGATACTACACACGCAACGGTTGTTTTTTCTGCTACTGATGATTGTGGAAATACGGGAACTGCAAGTAAGCGAATTACCATTATTCGCCCAGACTTACAAAATCCTTTATACATTGCTAAAACAAAGAATGTATTAGCTGACTGTGCTGCGGATGCTGCGGATTATTATGCTCCTGGTTTGAAAATTGGTGTATGGGAAAATAATGAATTTAAAGTTCGCGATACCATTACTTTAAGTACAGAGGACTATGTTTGTGGTTACATTTTAATTAAGAGTGAAGAAGTAATTCCTGCAACAGACTGTGGTAAGAAAAAATATATTTACTGGGATGCTTTAGATTGGTGTGAATCAGCAGAAGGACCAAGTAGAATTGATACTACTTTTATTGAATATATTGACACGATTGCTCCAATGTTTGCTATGGGAGAGGGGATGTCAATTGAAATTGAGTTAGACCACTTTTCTTGTACTTATGATGCAAGTAAGATTAGCAAGCCAATTGCTACTGACAATTGTGACGAAAATCCTAATGTAAGATTAGATATGGTTTCTCGTATTGAGGATGGTCAAATTTGGCCAATTACAGAGTTTTATAAATGGGCTGAATTAGATTGTGATTCTTTTGAATTTAAATGGGTGGTTGCTGATGATTGTCACGAACAACCATTGAATGATACACTAAAGCAAATCGTTGTAATTAAAGATGTAACCAAACCATCTGCGCATTGTGTAGACCAACTTAATGTTTCTGTACCGAATGAATGGGGTGCAAGAGTTTATGTTGATGACATTGACGCTGGTAGTTATGATGCTTGTGGAATTGCTTCTCGTTTAATTAGAATCAAAGGAACTGATGATGAATTTGCAGAGTATGTTACGATTGGTTGTGAATATGTTCACCCTGATTTGCAGATAGAAATGAAGGTGACAGACCATAAAGGAAACTATAATATTTGCTGGTTAGATGTAGCAGTTGAGGACAAAATCAATCCTTACTGTGAACCATTACAGGATGTTTTAGGCGATTGTGAAGAATATCACAGTGGTTCTTTAGGAGAAAGTACAGATGTTGATGAAGACTTGAAGATGGAGGAGGATGAATACGTTGTTTTAAAAGATGAATTATTAGATTTATATAACGGACATTTTGGAAATCCTGCTACTTTAGAAATCTGTGAAGACAACCTTAAAGGAGCTAACTGTGGTACTTTAACTTTCCATCAGGAATACCAATTAATCCAATGGCCTTGTGGCGAAGCGAAAATTAAGCGTCGTTACCGTGCTGTTGATTGGAGTGGGAATACTTCTAATTGGATTGTGCAAAATATTACTATTACTGCTAAGCAAAGTTGGAAAGTTACGTTCCCTGCTGATTGGGAAGGTAAGTGTGGTGACATGGCACCTGCTGAAGCTATTACCATCCTCAATGGAAACTGTGATATCTTAGGATATGAAGTGACAGAGAGACAATTTGATATTCCTGGTGATGCTTGTTTCAAAATTGAAAGAACTTATCACGTTATCAATTGGTGTAAATATGTTGCAGGAGACGACCCAGTAGAAATCGGTAGAGTAGAAGGAGACCACGGCTTTGCAGATAGCTTAATGATTACTAGTGAAGGAAATGAAAATTATGGCTACTGGACTTATATTCAAGTATTAAAAATACATGATGACGAAGCTCCAGTTGTAACGGTTATCAATCCTGAACCTTGTATCAACGGAATAGAATTTGATGCGATACCATATGGTGAAGAAGATAATACACCAGGAGCTGCTCCTTTTGAATGTGATGAAGAGAAAACTTGGACAGCTGTTGCTACCGATTGTTCTGCTAATATTAATTGGATTGGAAAATTATACAATGTTGCAACAGGAGAACTTGTAGCTGAATCTACTAGCGATGAATTGACTTACATCGTTTCTAATAAAGAAACCTATTATGCTGAGTTTTGGGCTTATGACAACTGTGGTAACTCAGCTGGCGCCAAGGGCGAAGAAATCAAATTCTGGGATTGTAGAAAACCAACGCCATACGTATTAAATGGGGTAGTGATTGAATTGATGCCTACTGGTATGGTTCAAATTTGGGCATCTGATTTAGATCAAGCAAGTTTTGATAACTGTACAGACCAATCAGATTTAGATTTTAGAATTTGGGCGGACTTTATGGGAGCAGAGCCTACTGACTTATTAGGCGTTTTGAACTTAGGAAGAGTCGCTACATTTAACTGTTTCCAACTTGGAAATAATAATGTAAATATCTACGCTATCGATGAAGAAGGTAATTGGGATTTTGCAAAAACCTTTGTTTTAGTTCAGGACAATATGGATGCTTGTGGTAGCCTTGAACCTGAGTCTGGAGGCATGGTTGCTGGACAGATTACCAATCCTAGTGGTGAGACAGTAGAAGATGTGGAAATTAGCATTACTGGTGGAATGGAAGAAACAATGACTACGGGTTCTGATGGGAAATATATGTTCCAAGTACCTGCTGGTGAGGATTACACGGTGACACCAACAAAAGATATTGACCTACTAAACGGAGTATCTACTTTTGATTTGGTATTAATTAGTAAGCATATTTTAGGATTAACTACTTTTGATTCTCCTTACAAATACATTGCTGCAGATGTAAACAAATCTGGTACTATTACTGCTTTTGATATGGTGCAATTACGTCAGTTGATTTTGAATATTAGAGCTGATTTTCCTTCTAATGATAGCTGGAGATTTGTAGATGCTGCGTATGAATTTACTTCTACCAACCCTGCAAATGAAGCTTTTGGTGAAATGTATAGTATCAACAATCACAGTGAGGATATGGACAATATGGACTTTATTGGTGTGAAAATTGGAGATATTAATGGCAACGCTCAAGCAAACTCTTTATTAGGTGCAGAGTCTCGGAATACCTTTGGCACATTGACTTTGACTACTGCTGACCGTTTGGTTGAAGTAGGAGAGTCCGTTACGGTTACTTTCAGTGCCCCTGCTATTGAGCAGATTCAAGGATATCAATTTACACTAGATTTTGCAGGTACTAAAGCAACTGTTTTGGAAGGAACAGCAAAAGCTGCCAACTTTAATACGGTTCAAATAGATAGAGGAAAAATTGCAGCTTCTTGGAATGGTGAAACTACTGCAAATCAATCATTATTCAGTTTGACCTTCAATGCTACTGCAAATGGATTATTGAGCGAATTAATGAACTTAAACAGTACAATAACCCCTGCTGAAGCATATAACCAAGCAGGCGAATTATTAAAAGTTGAA
>CALJVJ010000040.1 GCA_937974625.1 uncultured Saprospiraceae bacterium | reverse complement strand
AAACAGGCAATAAATATAGATAGAAAAGTAAAGACACTTAGCATCGACCCTAATTGATTTTCTAGTTGATACAGGCGATTATAATCTTCATTGAGAAAGGAGAAGGTAAATGGTAACCCTGCATTAATATTGCTTAATAATTTTTTGGATTGTTCGATGACTTTGGCTTCACTTCCCGCTTGTATACTTACAGCTAAAAATTCTTTATTCAATTGATACGTTTCTGAAGATTCATGGAAAAGGGCAAACGGTTCTATTAAAGAATGAAAAGAATTTGCATGAAAGTCTTTCATCACGCCAACGACTTGGAAGCGTTGATTTTGGTTGCCCGGATAAGTGATATATTGCCCAATTGGATTTTCCCAACCGATGTATTTAACTGCCGCTTCGTTAAGTATCACCGAACGATTATCTGTGCCATATTGCTTGTCAAAATCTCTGCCTTGGAGGATATTGATTCCCATAGTTTCCACAAAATCCTCATCGACCATATAGGAATATAGGCTTATATCAGGGGTAGACTCATCGCTTTTACCATCGGTTTCTGGAACATAGAAATCTCCAAAAACACCTTTTGTGGGTAAGTCGGTAGAATGCGTTACATTTAATACATCAGGCAATTTTAATAACTCTTCTTTGTAAGCTTTTGTTTGTTCTCCTAAATTTTGCACATTGGGAATCACTAGGATGTTTTCTTTCTCAATGCCCAAGTCTGCATTTTGCGTAAAATTTATCTGCTGTAAAATGATGAAAGTAGCAGTAATTAAACCAACTGAAATAGCAAATTGGAACACCACCAAACTATTTCTTATCCAACCGTGAGCGTCTTTTCTATTTGCCATATTATTGCGCAAAGCAACAATCGGTCTAAACGCGGATAAATAAAAAGCAGGATAACTTCCTGCTAAGACACCTGTTAAAAGCGTAATGCCGATGAATGCAGGTAATGTCCAACCACTGAATAAATCACTGAGACTTAATTGTGCATCCACTAATTGGTTAAACCAAGGAAGACTTAATTGGACGGCTGCTATTGCTAATATCCCTGCAACTATACTATACAAAATGGCTTCTGACATAAACTGTCGAATCAATTCTCCTCGTCCAGAACCTAACACTTTTCGAACGCCCACTTCTTTGGCTCTTTTTAAAGAACGAGCAGTTGATAGATTCATGAAATTGATACAAGCTAATAAGAGAATCAATAAGGCGACTAATCCAAAGATTTTTACTTCTGTATAACTACCCAAATTAGCGACTCGAGACGATTGATTTTCGGAGAATAAATGTACGTTGGCAATTGGCTTGAGGTTAATTTCCCAGCGATTGCCATTGGCGAAGAATTCTTCTAAATCTTGCCCGATGCGTTTGAAGGCTTTGGCGGCATGTTGGCGCACCATTGGCGGATACTTTTTAGCTAAAGTAGCCAACTCCGCTTCATTCATCGGCTGCGTTAGCTTCACATGAGTATCTAGCTGCAACCAAATCCAACTCCAACTAAAATAATTCACGCGTTGTACTGCGGTTATAGGATAGACTGCATCAAACTGTAAAGATGATTGGGAAGGTAAATCGGCCATGACTCCCGTTACAACAAATGGCCTATCATCAATAAAAATTTCTTGATTGATAGGAGAGGCCTTGTCAAAATATTTTTGAGCCATTTTCTCAGTTAGTACAATCGCATTTTTATTTGTTAAGCTGGTTTGCACATCTCCTTCAATTAAAGGAAAAGTGAAAAAATCTAAAAAATTAGAATCAACAGCCCAGATATTGTTCTCGGTATAAAAACGGTCTTTGTGCCGTAGTACCAAATCCCCTGGCATAAAATGTCGGGTAAAACTTGCTACCTCAGGGATTTCATTTTGCATCGTTTCGCCTACAGGTGGAGGCGTGTTCGAGGTATTAAAAGCGTCTCCTCCAAAATTTACGGATAGATTGACCTGATATATTTTGTCCCCTTCTTCATGAAATTGGTCATAGCCCATTTCGTACTGCAAATACATTAATAGCAGAAAACAAGCAGCCATTCCGACTACTAAACCAGATAGGTTTATGCCGCTATAAAACTTATTGTTTTTGAAACTTCTGAGGGCTATTTTGATATTATTTTTCATGTTGAAGGTTTGTTTTTTTGTACCTACTGTTTCTGTTTTTTTGTTAGCTAGTTCAATGGATATGCCAGAATTTCAAGGTGTTGATTATTAATGAGTTATGTTTATTTTTGATTTGGATTTTTAATTTTTCTTGTCCGAATTTGGACGAAAACTGTTCGGATGTGGACGAAGTCTCACTTGTCAAAAATTAGCATAAGCCCCCATTTCTGCTCTTCAAATAATGAAAAATTAAATACATCAACTAACTTCGTTTGGAAATCAGTAGGTGGATAGAAATAATCTCCCTTTTTGACCGAGGCTATTTTTTTACTAGACAAGGCAAAAAATATTTGAATAGCCTTAGCTATTGAAATATTTTTTAACGAAGTATAGTGGAAAAAGAGACCGTCATAAAAGGTGTATGTTATATCTATCCACCTACTTAGTTCATCACCGATTTTAACCAAACAACATGAAGTTTTTAAAAGCTTTTCTTTGTATCTTAATTATAGCAACGTGGAGTTGTCAAAAAGATAATAACCGTTCGGTTTGCGACCAGCAAATTGACGAACTTCAAATCAATCAATTACAATATCTCGCTAGTCAAAATAGCTATCGGATGCGGACTTATGAGCCTGTGTACGATGCGATAGATAAGGGACTAGGTATATTTTCCAAATACAAACAACCCGCAGGTTGGGACTATTCGCACGAAACATTAGAAGACCAATTGAATAAATACCATATTAGAGGATTGGAATTTGATGTGTATTATGACCCTGATGGAAGTTTGTTTTATCATCGTGCGGGCAACCGTTTGGCAGGCGAACCTACCGCATCGGGTATTACGGAATTGCATGAACCTGGTTTTAAAATTTTGCATAAACCTGATTTCGATTATATGTCTCACCACTATACCTTTAAATCTGCGATGGAAGCGGTTAAAAACTGGTCGGATGCAAATAAAAATCATTTGCCTTTGACTATTTTGGTGGAACCCAAAGACGATGCTTATGTGAGTGCGGCTAATCTTTTAATTCCCGTTGATTTATTGACTTCTCCTAAATTGATTACGCCTGCTGCTTTGGATTTTATTGATAAAGAAATTGAAGAAATTTTTGGTAAGAATGCTAATAAAATAATTACCCCTGATGAAGTTAGAGGAGACTTTGAGACCTTAGAAGAAGCAATTTTAACGAAAGGCTGGCCTAAATTAAAAGATGCTAGAGGGAAGATCATGTTTGTCCTATCAAATTCTGGTTTTGAAAAATCTTATTATTTGAATGGCTATCCATCCTTAAAAGGCAGAACCATGTTTACCTTTTCTAAACCGGGTAAACCAGAATGTGCGTTCGTTCGATTTAATAAACCAGAAAAAGATTTGGATGAAATTCAAGATTTAGTGGCGAAAGGATACATGGTTCAGACGCTGTCAGAAGATGGTACTAAAGCTGCCAAAGAAGGAGATGAATCGCAGATGACTGCTGCTTTTGCCAGTGGTGCTCAAATAATCAGTACGCTTTACTACCGACCTGATGAAAGATACCAAGAAAGTGAAGATTGGACAGATTATACGGTGCAGTTTCCCAATCAGGAAATGGCTTTGGTGAATTTTATTAATGCGGATTCTAGTACGGTGAGTTGTGGGGTGAACGAATAGACTATACTAGATGAAATAGGAACGCAGATTGGACAAGATTAAACAGATTTTTAGGATTTTTTTTAAATCCCTTTAAATCTTGTCTTATCAGTCTAATCTGCGTTCCTATCTATATTAAATTAAATTTTATCCCAAATCAAAAACTACCGATATCAGGCCAGCTTGACTCTCCAATAATTTTTAACCCATTCATTGTTAATTCTACATCAATATCTTCAAACTCGGCTTTTAAAGGTGTCAAAATAGACGAAAGCCCACCTGTGGCAATTGCAATGTAGTGGTCACCCACTTCTTTTCGAATTTCTGCCAACATATGTTTGACCAAACCAACATAACCAATTAGAATACCACTTTGAATGGCATGAATGGTATTTTTACCAACGGGTGTTTCGGGCAAGTTTAAAGGTACTTCGGGTAATTGAGCGGTTTTAGAAAATAAGGCTGCGATAGCTGTTTTCAATCCTGGTGCAATCGCTACACCTAAAACTTCTCCTTTTTGAGAGACAGTAGTAAAAGTCAGTGCTGTTCCAAAATCAACAACGATGCAATCCTTTTTATAAATAGTATTAGCCGCTACGGCATTTGCCACCAAATCACAACCAATTTCATTGGGATTGTCAATCTTCAAAGAGATTTTTGGATAAATGGATGGTGTAACAACCACTAAGGGAGCAGGAAATATTTCTGGTAAAATTTCTTTAAAAACAGGCGTCAAAGATGGCACGACACTGCTTAAAACGACTTTTTTGACTTTGTGCACATCAATATCATGCTCCAATAAATCATTCGCAATTTTCATGCGGTAGAAAAAAGGGGATTCTTCTCGGATGGTTGGATAACGCCAAAAATGTTTCCATTTATTGCGTTTGTTGATAGCTAAAGAAACATTTGAATTTCCTATGTCGATGGCAATGAGCATAATTGTTGAATGATGAATGTTGAATGATAAATGGTGAATTTTTACGCACCTTTCATTTTATGGATTCAAAATTAAGCATTTTGGGGAAAAGGTGATTTTCCACTTAGAAAAATCACCTTTCAAAGTATTTTGGATTTAAAAGAGAAAAAAATAAGCAGAACGTTAATTTATAACAGGTCAGCAGTATACGCATATAATTACTTTGTAGAAGTATTTTAGTTATTATTCTGGGAATGATTAGGAACGAATTTAAATTTTTTAGCCTTTTCTTGACCTGCTGCCAGACCAATGAGTAATCCAATACCACCAGCTATCATGGTTCCTTTGTATTGTGGGGGAGGACAAGGGGCTGAGTTAGTAGCAAGGACTTGCAAAGTGACAGCATCGACGATTTCGCAGCTTCCTTTTGCTAGTCCGTCAAGACTTGCGCCTAAGATTGCGCCAATAATTAGACCAGTAAGCGTACTTTTTATCATCGTTTCTCTTTTCTCCTTAGCTATACCTTTTTTCCATGATTGGTAGTCGTATTGATGGACTGAAAAATCATTTTTAAACATTAAACTTTGTTGTTCTATTTTTGGCGAACTTGATGTTGGAGTGCTAATGGTTTGACCAGTTAGCGTAGTGCTTATTATTAATAGGAGACAGGAGAATAGGAACTTATTTTTCATTGAAAATTTGTTAGTTAAAGAATACTGACAAGTTCTGTGAAAAGGGAAATTGGAAAGGTAGATATTTAAATAAAAAAATATTTAATTTTATTTAATGTGAATAATTTTAGACCTTCTTATTTACTTTAACTCGATTTTTAGACCTATCTTGAGAAATAAGAGCCATCAACAGTTGTTAACTAATTAGCTAAAATGAATCTTCAACAAGCCGTTTTTGATAGGATATTGGGTCAGTTTTCAAAAAAATCGGAAGCCGTAAAGACTTTATCTGAGCTTTTCCAAACAGGGCAAAATGCAATTTATCGAAGGATGCGAGGAGAATCCATCCTTACGCCTGATGAGTTGGCTTTGTTGGCTAAGCATTTTAATATTAGTTTGGATAATATTATTCATGAGGCTTCTGACAATGTCTTATTTTCTTTTCCGCCCGCTAGTCAAAAAGTAAAAGATTTTACCAGTTATCTAAATAGTTTGACGGAGGCAATGCGGCCTTTGCATGAATTTCCCAACGGAGAAGTTAAATATGCAGCAGCCGAAATCCCAGTTTTTCACTATTGCTTCTTCCCTGAATTAATTGCGTTTAAATTATATACTTGGGGGAAGACTACTTGGAATTTTGAATACCTTAAAGACCAACCTTTTTCTTTTAATTTAATTTCTCCTGATACCTACACTGCGGCAGAGCATTTTTTAGCCAGTTATTTAAAATCAAAAAGTACCGAATTATGGAACTTGAATGTATTGGATAATACCCTCAATCAAATAGAATACTATGCAGAAAGTGGGAGTATTGCCAATCTCGATGATGCGCTTTTACTTTGCGATAAAATGGCTGCTTTGGTCCAGCACTTAAAGGAAATGGCCATTCAAGGAAAGAAGTTTCCTGTTGGCGCTAAATCTATGGAGAATAGAAGTGAATTTGTCCTATTTCATAATGAAATGATTTATACCAATAATACCATTATCGTTTCTACAGAAGTCGGCAAAGCTATTTTTAGTACGCTCGGTAATCCCAATTTTATTAGAGCAACCGATAAAAGAATTACTCAATTTATAGAAGAATGGTTTGATGAAATTATGGTAAAGTCTCAACCCATTAGTTCCCACGCAGAAAAGGCTCGAAATCAATACTTTAATCGCCTTGCTCGAAAAGTAACACAGACGAAGTTGCGCATAGATGCAATGTAATGCCTTCCCAATTAGCCCATTTTTCTTCCAATTTGCCTAATTATCCCAGACATTAGGAGACTTATCCCATCGAAGCCTTCATTCTTTAAATTAGCGATGAAGCTGACTAATTTTGACTTATTCTATTGATTAAAAATTGCTTATGTATGATATATATTAGTATGCAACATTTATCCATTTAGACAAATGCTACTTTTGTACAAATATATTGTTGGTAAACCTAAGCAAGGTCAATTCATTTGAACTAATTTGGTAATATAACTACCCGTTTTCACGCTTTCCAACATGTTTTTATACAAAATTTAAGAATACCCAACCATATTTATTTTTCTATTTTTTGATTAAAACTTAGAAAATTTAAACTGTCCTTTAGCATTTTTTTGAAAAAAATAGCTGTGCTTGATAACCTTTTTAGCAAAATGGACACTTGTTAGTGCTACTAACTTTTTTATATCAAAAACCGATTATTATGAATTGTAAACCTATTTTCAAAACACCTCCTATATTACACAATTTCATTGCTTGCCTATTAAATTTGCTCCTTTTTGCTCCTTTATATGGACAAGATTCAGAAGCATCTGTATTCAAAGGCTTTAATGAAAATCAAGCTTTTACTTGCATTACAGTGGACCCTAATAACAATATTTGGGCAGGAACGAAAAAAAGTGGACTTTTTATGTTGGACTTAGTTGCGGATTCCAATTCGACAAGCTTCAATAAAATTCCTACGGTAAATGGTAATTTCGATTTAGAAAAATTCCAAATTAATGCGCTTTCTGCTGATGCTTTTTCTAATCTATGGGTCGCACATGAAGGACAGGGGGGTACGACAGCGGTTCAAGGTGGATTGGAAAAGGTAAATTATAATAATCCTGGTTCTGCTACCCATTTGACAAATAGTGCCAACGCCAAATGTTTTAATTATACGCAGGGAGACGGGGTGCCTACTAGAAGCATTCAAGGGGTAACAGTAGACCCCAATGGAACTGTTTGGACTGCTCATGGGTATGACTATTTATTTACAACTCAGCCTGTTGAAGTTTGGACGCCTTTTGGACCCGAAATCATTTTTGCGGGTTCGTCGCTTTTTAAGCCGGGTACTGTTGCTTATAAAACAATCGAACAAGATACTTTTACCGCAAAAGGTGTTTGGAGTAGGAACAAACGAGGCTTAGACCTCGAATTGCCTTATCCTGCCAATACCTGTGCTGCGAAGGCTACAGAAACCCCTCAAGGAAGGACTTTTTTATCTGTTGCTAGTAATGAAAATGAAGTGTGGGCAAGTTCATTTCCTTATTTAGATGTCAATGGGGGATATCATCCTGCTCGCATCCTTAAATATGACACAGAAACGCAACAATATCTTGGAGATGTCACTCATGAATCGATACAAATGCCAAGAGGAGGGGTATTTAATGGCATCTATTTAGATAAAAATGATGATGCTTGGGTAACGGTTAGTGCTCGAAAAGGGATGGCTGTCCGAAAAGATAAGATTTGGCAATACTTAGACCCCAAAAAATTACCCTGCATCTTTCCCGAAAATGTATCTATTAATGAAAATGCCATTTGGGGAAATAGTTTTGGAAATGTTTTTATTGGTACCAAGCAAGGTTTAATTGTCTATAATGGTCGAGGACCTGTGGGTAATTCTGCTTCTTATACTTTCTATAGTTCTGATAATTATGATATGCTTTCCGATAATATCATCGGTGGATATTCTGAACGAGATAGCATACAGTGGATTGTTACGGATAATGGAATTATGCGTGCGGTGATTGGCCGGTTTTCAAATGAAGCATTGGAAGAAGATTTTTGTAATAATGCAGATATAGAAGCCATAGAAAATGCAGATTACGACGAGCTATCTAAATCAGATAGAAGTTATCACCTATATCGAATTGAAACGGAACTTTGTAGCCAAGACGAAGGACCTAATAGCGAAAACTGTACAGCGGATTATATTTATAGTATGCTGAAAAATAATGTGGAATTAACTACTCCTATTCCGCTTGATTATCCCTATGATGATGTAACGATGGGATTATTGATGTTTGTAAACGATTCGGACTTGACAGCTATTCAAAGTACGGTAAATGATTGGGTACCTAACCCAACCCCTGATAATGAAACAGGGGCGATCAAATACATCGCAGAAATTGCGCCTAATTTTAAAAAATTCCTAACAACAAGTCGTACAGATTTTCCACCTATCAATCCTCTTGCAAAAAAAGGAATAGAACATTTGCTTATAGATAGTAGAGAAGAGTTGTATGAGACACAACAGACAGCAAATAAAGATGAAGATGGTGGTTTGAAAGCCGTTTCTTGCGAAAAAAGATATTTGCTTTATAACAGTCCTAATTTCATAGGACAGCGATTGAAATTTGACCTTTCTTTAGATAATGTTTTTTGTGAAAACCAACTGGAAAGCTTTAAATATGATCCTGTATTTGTAATTACTGATGACGAAAATTATAAAATCACCAATTACACTGCTGAAGGGCATTTTTTATCTCCAGGCAAAGTTACTAGAATGGTCGTAGAGGAATGTGGAAAAGTGAAAATTTTGACTATTGGAGAAGGTACCCAATTTTGTAATGGGGCACTACAATTTAATGCGTTAGGCATTGATAGAGAAGCTTTGAAATTTATTTGGCCATTTGGTTTTATCGCGGATGCGATTATTGATGAATACGAAGATGAAATCGCAGAGAAATTGATTCATTTTGGAGAAATGAATGCTAAAGGGAATCTAGTCGCAGGGGCCGTTTTATTTAAAAATATTGACTTGAGATTGAAGAAAGCTTTTGAGGATAAAGCCGATGAGTAGCGGACTTAACAATTTAAGTTGCTTCTACTTTTTTATTCAACAGACATTAAACCCATAAAAATGAGATTTATAATACTATCGCTAATAACCCTATTTTTTGGAGGAACCAGTTTTGCACAGACAGATATTTTATTAAATAAAACTTGGAAAGTCCTAACAATTAATAATCTAGTTCAACATAAAAATATCGTTTATTATCACAAGGATTCCACTACGAATTACCTCGATTTCGAAGGGGTTAATTTTACTTTTAAAGAAGATGGCACTTACCTGAAAACGAGTCCTGAAGGGAATCCAATTGAAGGCACTTGGTCCATTGATGAAGTTAATGAAACGGCTCTTTTTGATAGTGTTTCCTATGAGACCATTACGTTAACGGAAGAAGCATTGACGCTCCGGACTTTTTCTTTAAGGTTTTTGGATGCACAAGGGAGTCTGGATACCATTTATCAATACCTTTCTTTGTATAATGGAGATAATTCAGCTGCACTTAGTTTTGTCCTCTCAGGTAATATTGCCACTGAAAATGCTGCTCCTGTTAAGGAAGTTTTGGTTAATATTGCGGATAATACTACCACCACAAGTGAGACTGGGGATTATACAGAACTTCTATTGGCTAATCAAAATTATACGATTAAACCAAGCAAAACAGATAAGGCAGTAAATGGATTGACTGTGACGGATTTGGCCTTAATACAAGCCCATATTCTAAACTTAATTCCATTTGATTCTCCTTATAAAAGCATTGCTGCGGATGTAAATAACTCGGGGTCTATCACTACTAGAGATTTAGTGGACATACAAAAAATTATTCTAGGTATAAACCAAGATTTTGGAGATTTACCAGTATGGAAATTCATACCCAAAGCTTTTGATTTTGCTGACCCTACAAAGCCTTTTGACCAACCTTTTCCTGACTTCATTCAGGTTGCAAACTTTGTTGAAGCTACTACTAATTTAGACTTTGTTGCTATCAAAATGGGAGATGTGAATCTTACCGCTACGCCAAATTTGCTATCGGCGACCAAGCGAAATATTCCGCAAACCACTGTTTTTATTCAAGACCGAAAGGTGGCACTTGGAGAAGAGGTGTTAGTTACTGTAAAAGGAAAAACATTGCAAAAGATGCTTGGCTATCAAATGGGTCTTTCTTATAAGATGGAAGCTTTAAAATTACTAGAAGTATTACCACAGGAAGGCTTTGATTTTACAGTCGAAAATGGCTTAATTCGTACTTTATGGACTGCTCCTCAAGGTCGGGAAAGCACCGTTGCCAACGAATTATTCCAATTGCGTTTTCGCGTGCTTGAAACTGCTTGGCTTTCTGATTTAATTAGCCAAAATGAACGATTGTTTGAGGCGCGTGCAGTTGATAATCAGTTTGCTGAAAGTTCAATTCAACTTCAATTTGAAACGGATTACGAAAAAACACTAAATGTAAAAGTATACCCTAATCCAACGAGCAAACAATTGATGATTGAATGGGAAAAGCCATTCTCTAACCATCCAATTAATATTCAAGTATTCAATAATTTAGGACAATCCATATTCGTCCGAGATGTGGATGCTGGTCAACAAATTGCTTTAGATGTTAGTGCTCTAAAATCAGGATTGTATACCATTGAATTATTACAAAATGGGATAATTGGGCAGCAAAAATTTGTGAAAGTAGAATAGGAATAATACACATCTCTGATAACCACTTTTTTAATGAATCCATCACCTTTTACCAAAACCGATTTAAAATGAAATTTATCCATTTTTTCCTTTTTTTAGCAATTACGTTGGCAGTACCAGTGACTTCCTTATTTGGACAAAATAAAGAGAAAACCTACAAAGCATGGATAAAAACCATGCAGCCGACTACTAAATATAAAGGCTTATTCGTGGCGAATAGAAACGATGAAGTAGAATTAAAAGATTTAACAAAGCCTACAAAAATGCCTACGCTGGTGATTCCCAAAAGTACTATTGAATCTTTCAAAACCCGAAGGAAAGGGGCGATTGGAAGAGGTGCTTTAATCGGTGCCGCTACAGGATTGTTGGGAGGAATTGTTTGGGGACTTGCGACAGGAACAGATGATATAGAGGCTAGATTTGGTGATACGACTTCTAGTAGGGCTTTTATTGGTGGTACATTTTATTCAGTCCTCGGTGCAGGAATAGGGGCAGGAGTTGGAGCTATAAAAGTGAAGATTCCTTTGAAATAAATGTCTTTAGTTCCTTTTAAGCTATTTCTTGCATTTCATGGCAAGAGTTGATTCTAAAGAATTGATAGTCAAGAGGTCAGAAGCCAGACTTTGACCCTCTTCAAATCTGACTCTGACAGTTTACAAAGTAAACGGTCTGACTCTTCTGACTTCTATGATAGCGGCTTCGCCGCGTTAGGCTTTTCAAAAAATAAGCAATATTAATTATTCCTATGATATCCAAAACCGATTTTACACATATCCTATTAGCCGTTGGTATCTCTCAATGGTTCTATTTTCTTTCTTTTTTTGGATTGAATACGATGGCACCTCCCCCCAATGATGATTGTGCAACGCCTAGTGAAATTCAAATTGCGGATAATGGATATGGGACGGGGACGTTTGTTTCGGAAACGATAGCTATTTCCGAAGCAACCATTGTCTTTGGAGAGCATTTTAACAACGCGCAAGTATTGGCAGCCAATGATAAAAAATCCATTTGGTATCAATTTTATTTGCCAACAGCTAGAGAAGTTAAATTAGAATTATTTCAAACAGGAAATGCAATTGCAGTTAAAGATGCAGGGTTTACCACTTATTTTGCTAAAGAATGTTTACCTGGCGCTGCGGAGATTACTGCGGCAAAATTAACTCCTTTACCTAAATTTGGTAGTACTTCCCATCCTTGTCTTCGTCCTGGTTTTTATTTAGTACAAGTTAGCGGCTCAGATGAAGCGAATGGGGAAGTATACCTACAATTAGATATTAAGCCTACTTTTACTAATGATGATACCGATGTGATACCTTACGACTTCCCTGAAATAGCGTATGATTTTGGAACAATTAGCGACAATCAAAATCAACGGGTAACCTATGATTTTGGTTGTCATAGTATTGATAAGGCAGCAGAATTCAACTGTTTGCCTGTTGCTAGTCCTTCGGAATATACGCAATCTTCTTGGCATACTTTTACGACAAATGACCACGTAGATTTAGTGAATATAGAGGTTAATGTTACAAGAAATAATACGCCTGATACGCTTGGTTATCGATTGTATGAAGGGGATGTACGTCAAATTGCTCCCGAAAATTTAACGGTAATCGAAGAATGCGCCTTGTTCGAAAAGGTCAATAATGACCATGTTAAAGAACATTTTTGTGAATTAGCTCCTCAAACTACTTACAGTTTTCAAATTCTTTTTCATCAAGACTATTTTAATGAGAGTTTACGTGTCTATGTTAGAGAACGAGGAAAGAAATCGGGAGCAGCGCCATTACCCCTAACTAGCCCAACAGACACCGTTGCCTTTTTAGGCATCTTACCTCAGGACGAAGAAGGAATTAAAACCATTTATAGAGATAATTTTGCCTGCAATACTCGTTTACAATTGGTGGAAAATCAGTGCGGGGAATTACAAAATAATGCAAGTGTTTTTAATGACAATGATAGCAGTTTAGTTTATGATTTAGTTAATTGGATGACCTTTGAATTGGATAATACCGCAGAAGTTACTTTCGATGTGAGTGGCTATGCGAATTATCGATATGTTCGAGTTTTTAGTGGTGGGTTTACAGATAATTGCACTAATTTTAATCCAGCCACAGATATTATTTATGAAAGCACTTTTAGAGATTTTACGCTGCAATGCTTGCCCACAGGACAATACAGCGTCCAGTTTTTAGGCAGTTCGGAACACCCCAATCAAAAAAATAATCCTGACCGCTATTATCCTCGCTGGGACGATGGTAATTTAGGTCGAACCATCAATGTCACCCTTATTACTAAAAGCATTCAAGCCATCAGTCGTTTTGCTTTAAATGAGGTAGGTGCGATTGATTCTGTCAATCAATTACAAGCTTTACAAATTGATACTACCTATAAAATGGCCGCTGATATTTTTGGCTGTAGCAATACAGTGATTCCTGACGATGGTACTTGTGAAACTAGAAATAAAGTCATTTATCGAACCTTTACCATTGGCGATGCCAACGGAGATATGCAGCCTGATAGTGGGATGATTCGCATTACTCAAATGAAAACTAGGGACAACGAAGAAGACATTCATTATAAATTATATAGTGGTAATTTACAAGAAACAGCAATAGCTCAAAATGCCTTTGGTACAACGGATACGCTACGAGGGGTGGATAATTATTTAGAAGGTTGCATTACCGATAACCACAATCGAGGCAAAGGTTTTTATTGTGTGGTACCTAATGATTACACCTTGACTTCTTTGGGCGGTGACCCGCAAAGAAATGATGGGGACCAACCACAAATTTATTTTAGAACTTTAAAAACAAAATACCATTCCCGCTTATTGGCGGAAGATTTAGGAGACATCACAGATTCTATTGTTGTAGACAGTGATAGCGATGTATTTTCTTGTTTAGACAATCCAGATACTTTAGGCGGTTTAGCACCTTGCGGTAATGCGACCAAATTGATTTACCGCCAATTTTTTATCAATGAAACTAAAATAGCACGCATCTCCAAAGAGGGGGGAGGAACGCTTCGGTTGTATCAAGGAAAAGCAAATGATATCGCTTCCGACTTAGTGCCTTGGACGGGGCTAAGGGAAAATAATAGAGCATGGACGAGCTGTTTTGGAGACCAAACGACCTCTGATTGTCGGCCCTTAACACCCGGTTGGTACACTGTGGTAGCCTACGGAACAGGTGCAAGTTATGATAGACCAAGCATGGGAGGTAGCAATGGAGACCAAAATGATTTAGGAACCAGCAATACGATTACTATCACCTTTGAACCAGCAGATGTTTCCCTGTATAATCGACCGCATAAGGCATACGATGCAGATACAACAGATTGGAATTTTGCGGCAGCTGATGATTTATATCCGAATACAAAAATGAGTTATCCGCTTGGTACAGAAACTTTTACTTGTATTCCAGATACACCTTTTGTCAGTCATCCAATTATGACCTGTAATCCAACATTTAATCGAGTCGCTTATTATGTATTCAATATAACTGCTCCATCCTATGTAGCGTTTAATGGAATTAGTGGCAGCTATATTACCAGAGTTTATCCATTGGATGTGCGACAAGATTCTACCCAATTATTAACAGTTGACCCTATTTACCCTTGTTTAGAAAATAGTTATCGTGAAATTTGTGGCTTAGATGCTGGTGTTTATACCCTAGTTGTTTTTGCGAATGACAATGCTACAGGGAGTTCCATAACGCCGACGATTGTGGTTGATAAATTAGGCACTTCTCGTTTTGACCATGCGAAAAGTGCTTATGATTTTGCCAATATTCCGGGCGATGGGGAATGGTACAATGGAAGGCTAGGGGACGTACATCCAGAAAATGATTCGCTAGCTCCTTGTTATGATATTATTTATTGTTCTACTGGGGCGCAAATTGATGACCCGACAGATGGCGTTTGTCGGTCTGGCTATAATCAAGCAGTTTATGCAGGGCCATTATTATATCAGGATACTTTGCCACAAAAAGGGCATACGCTGAGGAACGTTTGGTACACTTTTACCCTTTCAGGAGCAGGAAGTGCTACTATTAAAATAAATCACTACAATCAGGAACGTCCTTTGATGGCCGTGTACCAAAGTGATGTGGATGGCACCATTCCTTTTGATGAATTGCAAATGAATGGGGGTATTGACTCTACAAAAGCGGATGGTTTGATCTTGTTAAAAAATAATTTTGTGCGTTGCAATCGACCTCGATTAGAAACAATCTCTTTTGAACGTACAGGATGTCAACCTACGCCTAATCGTTATTATGTGCTAGTTACTCAATGGCATGATTCCTCCCCTAATCAACCAATTGACATTGAACTAAGATATGAAGGCGAATCGGTGCCTCCTGCCTTGTATGACCATTATTCGACGGCAAATGTTATCAATGGTCTTAATCAAACCAGTACCCCTTATGATGCTGTACCCTTAGGTGATGGTAAATATGAAGGGGGGGCGATGAGCTTTCAATGTGTTACGCGTGATGTGGGTGACCCATCTGCTAGCAACTGTTACAACCAGTCTGTTTGGTATAAATTTCAAACAACTATTTCTGGTCAGGTAAGAATTGCTTTTGAAAATATGAATGTTGTCGATGACAAGAATAGAAGTGGGAATATGCTATTATATAAAGAACTCATAGAAGGGGATTCAACTTCTTTAGTGTTAATTGACCAAAATAGATTTCGAAGCAATAACCCTTTAAATGATACCAATCACGATTGGAATGAGGCTTGTTTTAGCCCAGGTACTTATTATATTTTTTGGGTAAATTGTAACGATGAATTTGATAATTTTGGGACGTATCGTCCACTTATTTGGCTTTACCAAAATGAAGGGGATTTTTGTGAAACGGCGATTCCGTTTGACCTTGATGGTGTAGGCACCGCAGATACTTCCTTGAGGGTAGATTGTCATACGATTGGCGAAGGATTTGGCGAAGATGGTAGCGGTATGGGCTGTTTGTTTGGCCCAGAAAATTATAAATCTAGTTGGTTTAAACTAACTTTGACGAATGACGAAAAAGTAGATGTTACTTTTGATTTAAGAGAAAATACGACCGCCTTTCCTACCCAGATTCGCTATCGAATTCTGACAGGATTTTGTAATGCGATGACTTCTGGTCCTTGTAATACTGATGCGAATACGGTGTTTACGCTAAATTGTATGACCGCAGGGGATTATTTTATTCAAGTGGTAACACCTGCCAATGCTACGGGCACCTTGGATTTGATGGTTTCTTCTGTTCCCGCAGCGGAAAGTTTATGTATTCCACAAGACCCCGAATTGCCTGTTGCCAATTTTACTTACGAAAATGATTGTGCTACGGATACGATTTTCTTTCAAAATCAATCATCTGCTGGCTCGGCAGTTTCTTATTTATGGGCTTTTCCTGATGGCACTACTAGCATGGAAGAAGACCCTTATTATTTACATCCAAGAAAAGATACTTTTCAAACTATAGAAATTAGTTTGACCGTCAGCAATGATTCATTGGATTTACAGGACACTGTGACGATTCCAATTTTTATTTTACCAGAAGTAGATGTTTTTTCAGATGCCCCAGCCTTGGCTTGTAATGGAGATACTAGCTTATTGGATTTAGCTCATTTATCCAATGCCAACTTTTTATGGCAAGATGGTTCGACTGCTTCCTCTTTTGAATATAGTGAAGCGGGGCTGTATTGGGTAGAGGTGTTCGTAAATGGCTGTACTATAAGAGATTCTATTACTATTGAGGAACGAACTTGTGTTTTCTCAACGGACGATATTCGTATTTGTGAAAACACTGCTTACGAAGGTGTTTTTTATGAAAGAGATACCAGTTTTGAAACTATCTATAATTTGCCAACAGGCGTAGATAGCATTGTTACTACCAATATTTCGCTGCTTTCAGTGATGCAATCAGACCAAACGATATCCATTTGCGAAGGTGGAACGGTGGAAGTAGGTACTTCTTCTTATGCTACCTCAGGTATTTATACGGATGTATTTACGGGTAGCAATCAATGTGATAGCATCGTCACTACTCATTTAATAGTCCACCCCAATCCTGAACCAGATATTTTAGGAGCCAAACCTTTTTGTGCAGGAGATAGCATTTTTCTATTTATTGCGGGTAGCTATGAAAACTATGAATGGACGACTCAAGCAAACACGAATGGTATTTGGATAACAGAAGGAGGAGATTATGAGGTAGTAGTGGTAGATACCAATCAATGCTCGGGTACTAAAAATATAATCATTGATGCTCCTACTAGTTTATCAAGTGATATTGCTATTACTTCTGATTATAATGGCTTTGCTATTAGTTGTGCAGAAAAAGCAGATGGAGCGATTAACGTTACTCCAACGAATGGAACTGCCCCATATACCTATCTTTGGACGAATCAAGAAAAGAATCGTTCGCTCAATAATTTAACCGCTGATACTTACGAAGTAACCATCACAGATGCTATTGGTTGTGAAACGACGAATGCGATTACCCTCAATGAACCGCCTGCTTTGGAAGCGGATTTAATGTCTTTCCCCATTCAATGTTTTGGAGAAAAAAATGGAGCGATTAGTGTGGCCATTGCAGGTGCTACCGCCCCTTATCAATTTGCGATAAATGAGGGCCGTTTTGTGGATAATAATCTTTTTGAAAATTTATCAGGTGGCCTTTTTGATGTAAAAATTAGAGATAGTAATAATTGCCTGTGGGAAGGACAAACAGCCGTGTTTGAACCTGAGGAATTAACGCTTGCTGTTATACCAGCTTACCAAGAAATATCACTTGGCGACAGAATTGAATTATATGCTGAAACCAACACGAATGCCATTGCCTCCATTCGTTGGACACCTGATACTTACATGACTTGCGATACTTGTATGTCTATGTCTATCAAACCTTTAACCACGGTGACCTATCAAGTAACCTTAGCAGATTTGTCAGGTTGTACGGCTATGAGTGAAGCGACTTTGAGCGTGAGTCAAGATGCTAGAGTTTATATTCCCAATGTTTTTGCCCCTCAAGGACAGATTGTTGACAATCAAAAATTCACTGTTTTTGGTGGACCTGATGTAGCGCGCATCAATTCTTTAATTAT
>CALJVJ010000039.1 GCA_937974625.1 uncultured Saprospiraceae bacterium | reverse complement strand
CTTTAATTAAGCTTTCAGTCATTTCATATCCCTCCTTAAGGACTACAAATAATGGCATGATATCTTCCCCGTTTTCTTGTTCTAAATTTAAAATCAAGCTATCTTTTAGAGCTGGCATTTTGTCTAAGACGCCATAAATTTCTGCGGTGCCGATGCGAATACCATTACGGTTAAGCGTTGCATCGGAACGACCTTGAATGATCAATGAGCCGTTAGAATGGATATTTATCCAATCTCCATGTCGCCATTTACCTGAATATTCTTGAAAATAACTGCTTTGATAGCGTTCCATTTTAGGGTCATTCCAAAAGTAGATAGGCATACTAGGCATTGGTTGTTCTATCACCATCTCTCCCAATGAACCTACTACCCTATTCCCCTTGTCATCATAACCAAATAGCGCAGCGCCTAAGCTTCGAGATTGAATAAATCCTTTATATACTGGCAAGTAAGGATTTCCCCCTACAAATGCGGTACACACATCTGTTCCCCCACTCATAGAACATAGCCAAACATCTTCCTTTACCGCTTGGTAAATCCACTCAAAAACTTCCGAAGGCAAGGGCGCACCAGTAGAACCAATCGACCTCAAAGCAGATAAATTTAATTCTTTTTTGATGGGTAAATCCGCTTTCATACAAGCTGTTAAAAAAGGAGCACTTACCCCAAAATGATGGATGGGTAAATCCGCCGCCATTTTCCATAAAGTCATCATATTAGGATGGGCAGGGCTACCATCAAACAAAACGGGAACCGCCCCCATTAACATTGTTGATTGCAGCAAGTTCCACATCATCCAACCTGTGGTAGAAAACCAAAAAAAGTGTTCTCCAGCTTTAATATCATTATGAAAAGCGCCATATTTATATTGTTCTAATAGGCATCCACCATGGGAATGGGTAATGGCTTTTGGTTTGCCAGTTGTCCCAGAAGAATACAAGACCCAAATTGGGTGGCTAAAAGGGACAGGTATAAATTCAATAGCTTTAGCAGTATCCACCTTTTCTAAGATAGTTTCCCAAGCTACACTATTTTCCAAAGTTACTGCTTTAGTCAAATAAGGAATAAATAGCGTTTGCTGAATACTAGGAATGGCTTTACGAATATTATCAATAGCGGTCAATCGACTAAATTCTTTGCCATTATATTGATACCCATCTACTGCAAGCAATAGTTTAGGCTGAATTTGCGAGAAACGTTCTATAACTGTAGGTTCTCCAAAATCAGGAGAGCAGCAAGTCCAAACTGCCCCTATAGAATTAACCGCTAAAAAGCAAGCAACCGCAGCTGGAATATTAGGTAAATAGCCTGCTACACAATCTCCTTTTTGAATGCCTTCACGAATTAAAAATTGTTGAATTGCCTTGACCTCTAAAGTCAACTCATCCCAAGAAATCGTTGTTTTTTCTAACTCGTTTTGAAAAATTAATGCAGGTCTTTCAGTAGATTGTTGTCGAAAAATGTGCTCGGCATAATTTAAGGTTGCCCCTTCAAACCACTTAGCTCCTGGCATTAATCTAGTGTCTAATACTTCCTGAAATGGGGTATGAAAGATGATTTTAAAATATTGAGCGATAGTTTCCCAAAATTCTTCTATTTCGTCTGTCGACCATCGCCAAAGTTCCTCGTAATCCTCAAAACTTAGCCCCTTTTCCTTTTGCAACCATTGCTCAAATTGTTGGAGGTTAGAATTATTGATAAAGGATTTTTTAGGTTGCCAAAGGATTTTTTGCGGAAGGCTCATATTATCAATGTGCTTTTCTTAACTTATTTAAAAATATTTGGACAAAATTATTAGTACGGTTCTTCTGAAGTTATAGGTACTAAAACCAAAATTTTATTTGGACGAACGAAAAGTCAAATCATTAATCCTTTTACCTTTGGGATGTAAGGAAAAGCGATTCAGTAAAAAATTAATAATCCATCCGTTGGTAACAATCCGTTAGCATACTTTTTAGTTTTGTCAGTGGATTGTTGCCAACGGATATTGGAACATAAGAAAGGAATAAAAATGCTTATTTGAAATGGTTGATACCTAAAAAGTTGTACAATTCATCTGCATAATAAATATTTCCGCCCTTTAAGGTCCATTCCACCTTTCGGACATCCTCAATATTTTCTATTGGATTGCCGTCGATTAAAATTAGGTCTGCCTTTTTTCCAACTTCAATAGAACCATACTCATTGGACATCCCAGTTATTTCAGCGGATTTTATAGTCGCTAATTTTAGGACCTCAGCAGCAGGAATGCCTGCCCTCACATAGAGTTCGAGTTCTCGATGGTACAAGAATCCAGGCAACCCATCTGTTCCGGGTACAATGTTTACCCCTTGTTGAAATAAATCGGCAATCACCGCTAACATCTTTTCAAAACTATCTTTATATCGTTGTATTTTACTTCCAGATTTTGATAATCCGCCAGAGTAGAATCTACGCTGGTCCATGAGTGGTAGTCGACTCATGATTTTTTCATAAGTAGGACTTGGCTCCCCTTTTTGAGCAACATACATATTCTCAAAAATGGCTACTGTTGGGTCAACTAGGATGTCTTTTGATTTTAGAAGTTGAACAAATTCTTGGTATTCCACAGAATTAAGGTCAAGGTCAGCTCCATGTTGCGCAGGCATGATATGTCGTAAGGGTGTACGGGTATCTATGGTATCTGACAAAAAATTCAGAAATAACATATTGATGTGCTGAATTTCATTATAGCCTTGATTAATGGCCTGTGTAGCCGTCATATAGGCTGGAATGTGTCCACTTACCCGCATACCTAATTGATGGGCTTTTTCGGTTAAAGGAAGAACCCATTCAGGTCTAATCGAACTATATAGTTTGATTTGTTCGTAACCTAGCCTTTTATAATCCTCGATTTCTGCCAATCCCTCCTCCAAATTGTCTACAACATTTCGTTGGTTGGCAAATGGCCCAGAACCATCGATGATGCCACAAAAAGTTACAATTTGAGGCCCAAGAATTTCATTATTATTGAATTGCGCACTTAAATTTTTAAGTTGCTTATTATTCGCCAAATCTCTTACAGATGTAATTCCACCAGCTAAATGCAAAATCCCTCTAAACTTGGTATTGTGCGTATGCATATCAAACATTCCTGGTAAGAGAGTTTTTCCAGTGCCATCAATTAGCAATACATCTTTAGGTATGTTCTTTTGACCAGAAGGGGTAATATCTCTTATTATAGTCCCTTCTACAGCTACATCTTGATTTAAAAGTAAGGTTCCTTCAGCAGTAAAAATATTTACATTTTGAACAACTACTTTTTCAATTTTATGGGTTAATTCTTTTGCAACGTCCTTTAAATAATTGTCCTCAATGTCAGCTTGCAACCCTTTCATTTCGGAGCGCATACCACTAAAATCTGTTCTTACGACATGTAGATTACCCGCTATTCTACCAACCAACTCTCCATCCATCATCCAAAGATAAGAAGGATTCATATTTAGTCCTTTGATGAGCAAAAGTTCCACTGAATTGCTATTAGATAGCTTTAACGGAAAGGATTTTACAAGTTCTATTATCCCCCCTTCTGGATATAAGGCTACCTTATCATCTTCAGCCGCCAATAATAATCTTGCAAGAATTTCATACACCGCAGGCGAACCATCATACCGAAAATACAATTTTTGTCCATCAAAACTTCCATTACTATTTCCCTTTAAATTCATCCAAGAAGCCGTTTTTCCTACAACTGAAAAATTTTCCTCTACCTCTACTTTTTGATAATTGACGCCTTTGATATTTTGAGAAGTAATGAACCCTTCTTTATTTAAGGTAATGCTTTCTTTAAAATCGGGGCCACGTCCTCTATCTGTGTAATTGTAAGTAAAGGCATAACTATTAGCATCTGTTTCCCATTTTTCATAGGTGCCCGCTAGATTTTCTCGAAACACCACCTCATAAACAGTCTTTTCGGGGACAATACTTTTAGGCTTGAGCGCTTGATTACAAGCAGTCAGCAAACTAAAGAATAAGAGGGTAAGGATAATTAGGTATCTCATAAATGGAACATTTAATAATGGCACAAATAAATTAATTTAGGAAGGCAAAACTCAGAACTAATTATTAGGTTTCAATGTCTCCCGAAAAAACCGAAGCCAATTCTTCCCAAGTATTTTCTCAATATCCCCTGTGCTATAGCCTCTTTTATCAAGCAGTCTCGCTACATGTCGATAACGGTCAGTAGAATCTAATTCAGGAATCCAAGGTGGCCATTGAACCTTATAAGAAGGCTTGAATCGAGTCAATCGAGGTTCATACCAATTTTCCCGAGTCGCCCCTGTAGCTTCTAATCCCTGAATCGCATAATCAGCAGCAAGTCCAACGTGGTCTATACCACCGATTTTAATTGCATGTTCGATATGGTCCACATAAGTTTCTAAAGTTGTCTCCTTGCCAAGATTAGGACCAATCATATAGCCTAAGCAAATAATCCCCATCATCCCGCCTTTATCAGCCATAGCACGGATTTGTTCATCTGTTTTTGCCCGTGGATGATTTTTATGTAAGGCTTCACACATGGAGTGATTAATAGAAACTCCAGCTTTACTGAATTTTATTCCGTCATTAGTAGTCTGCTGACCACAATGAGATAAATCGATAACTATCCCCAATTCATTCATCCGTTCAACTGCCTTTAACCCAAAATCTGATAATCCAGCATTTGTTCGTTCCGTACAACCATCTCCCAAAAAATTTCTTTGATTATAAGTTAGTTGAATCCATCTAGTACCCGCCTGATAAAGGATATCTAAATTATCAATGGAATTTTCCATCATATTGGCGTTCTGAAAACCTAACATTACTGCTACTTTTCCTTCTTTCTTAGCTTGGATAAAATCGTCGGCACTAGTTGCGTATATCAGTTTGTCAGGGTTTTTCTTTATCCGCTTACGCCAATCTAATAAGGCCTTAAGTGCGGACCTAAGGTTTCCAGAACCTCCTAAAGAGGCATTAAATCCTGTATATCCAGATTCTGCTAAGGCTTTAAAAGAGGCTTGGTTCCAACCACGAGTAATAATGATACCATCAAAAACCACCGCTTCGTTATAGATTTTATCAATATCAGATAAGGTTGAATTTTCATTAATGTTAAAAGCACTTATTTCTTTTAAAATCTGTCCAGAAAGAAGCGCTCCTAAAGGCAGCATTTTGGCAAATTTCCTACGGTTGAAGTTCATACAATTATTTTTCAAAAGAGAAGTTTTTTTAAAAAAAATATAGTTTCGAGGATAGCATAAAGAATTTCAGGTTTATATTTTTAAATCCTTGTACATATCCTCCAAGTTCAATTCATCCTCCATTTCTTTTTGTAATTGAATTAAATCTTTAAAAAGGACTTTAATTCTATCTTTCTGATTGGGGTCATCAGCTAAATTGTCTATTTCTTCTGGGTCCTTTTCCATATCAAACAGAAGAACTTTATTAATTTTAGGATAGACGATTAATTTAAACCCATCCTTGCGAATCATTCTCTGCAAATTGATATAAGCCCCATAAATAGCTTTATAATTTCCTTCTTTTTGGGTCCCTTTAGCTTGTGGCAAAAAGCTTTTAAACTCCACATAATCTGGCTTTTCTACCTCCGCTAATTCCAAAGAAGTTGCCATAATATCTTGTAAATACACATCATTTGAAACAGTCTTTCCTTTTGGAATATCAGGTCCCATCATCATTAATGGAGGTCTAATGCTATGGTCATACATACTTTGTTTCCCTAATAAACCATGTCGTCCAACTGCTAAACCATGGTCAGCTGTAAAAAATATATAAGTATTGTCCATTTTACGAGCCGCTTTTAAAGCAGCTATAATCTTCCCTATTTGCGTATCTAAATGGGTGATAATGGCATAATACTCTTGAATTTGCACTTTGGTCGCATATGCTGTCCGAGGAAATGGGGCTAAAGCTTCATCTCTTAAACCAGGACCATTACCTATGCCATCCTTCCAAGGATATAAAGGTGCCCAACTTTTTGGTAAAGAAATGTTTTCCAAAGGATATTTATCAATGTAGGATTGCGGTGCTTGTCTAGGGTCGTGTGGCGCATTAAACGCCAAATACATAAAAAAGGGATTGTCAATATCTTTAGCTTGGTCGATAAATGATAAAGCATCATCTTTTAAGACTTCACTCCAATGTTTACCTCCCTCCCAAAAGCCGCCAAATTTTGGGTCAAAAGGCGACCACGAGTCATCTTCCTCATTCAATGGACGATTGTATCCGATAGGGATACCGTCTGCTGTGGCCACCATTTCTCCATCGATTATTTTTGGCCCTATTACTTGAGGTTGGTTTACCTTTTTTCTATGTCTCCAATAATCTCTAGGCATCCCCGGTCGAATGTTTTTTACTTGCTGAAAAACCTTAGTTGCTGGTGCATCGACATGCCACTTCCCCGTCATGTAGGTATCATACCCTGCCCTTTCCATCAGTTTTCCCCAACTTTGGTTATAATGAGTACTATCTTCCTTGCCCCAATTCTTACGAAATTTATCAGCCCGCCAAACATATCTTCCTGAAATCATCATAGCACGGGAAGCTGCACAAACTGCCCCATTCCACGCGCCCATATTATAAGCATTTGAAAAAGTCACCCCATGATGAACGAGTTGGTCCAAATTTGGAGTTTCGATTTCAGCATTGCCTAAAGCATTAATAGCAGTATAAGTCAAATCATCAGCAAAAAGAAAAACGATATTGGGTTTATCTTTCACCGTTTCTTTTTTATCAGTTGACCGACAACTTTGTATAAAAATCAACGCACTTAGACAAAGAAAAAAAGTTAATTCAAACTTGTTTTTTGAACGAAATGGATTGTTCATACTACTACAAATTTTATAAAAAAGGATAAAAACTAGTGATTGACCAATAATGAATTAAGGAACAAGATAGACTTTTAAGTGGAAGATTATTAAAAATACCGGAATAAATTTATACTCCAAATTCACAACTATTAGCAAAATGATTTAATTTTAAATATTAAATTTCACGCAGATTTCAGAGTGCATCCTTGATGGAATTACCCCCTTGAAAAAGAAGGCTTTATAACAATTAACTTTGGCTAAGTTTTTGATATTCTAAAAGGAATAAAGTCATTTGAAAAGATAGGGTTTTATAACAATCGAAATACCCTTTCTTTTGGGTCAATATTTTTCACTTAAACCGTGTAAATTAGGAAGGTTCAAATCGGAACCAAAAAACTGAACCAATAGAAATAAAACAATTACTAGCCTAAGCAAATCAAGCAGTCTCCTCCTTTATCTACGACTTTTCTCTTTTCAATAAAAACTATACATATCTCCATTTCAAAAAATGGATTTTTATTGAAACTTGGACTAAAATTCTAATATGATTTTTTATATAAAATTTAAACCAATCCTTATTTCATTTCTGCTGCTCTTTTTTAGTTTAGGAGATATTGGAGGGCAATCTACCGAGAACTTGAGGTTTAGTAATTGGCAAAAAAAAGATGGATTACCAAGTAATAGTACAAGTGCAGTCGTTAAAGACCATTTAGGTTTTATTTGGATTGCTACAAATGACGGACTTTGCCGTTTTGATGGTCCAAATTTAATTAAGACTTATAGAAAAACCTCTGCAGGTAAAACCTCAACAAATAGCTTGCAATCTGATAACATTCGAACACTTTTTTTTGATAGTCAAAAAAATCTATGGATTGGTACTCGATTTGGCGGACTCACTAAATTTAACCTGACAAACAACGAATGGTCTACCTTCAGGCACGACCCAAAACAAGCAAACAGCATCAGCCATGATGAAATATTATCTATTGCAGAAGATAACCAAAATCGAATCTGGGTTGGTACAGAAAGAGGACTTAATAGATTAAATCCTAAAACGGGAGACATTACTCGATTACCGTTGACAAAAGCAGAAATAAATGGGGCCGAACCAAAAGCTATTTTAAAAATAAGGAAAGACCAAAATGGATGGATATGGGTTGGTACCTGGGCAGCAGGATTATATTTATTTCTGGAAGATATCCCAGAAAATAGTAATATCCTTCAATTTAGACGAATCCAACTTGATTCCGATATTGCCGCTGATAATGTTTGGACCATTTATCATGATAATGATGGAAGGCATTGGGTAGGTACTCATGGAGGAGGGTTATTCCTAATGAATTTACCAAAAGAAGCATCAAATCTTAAAAATCAACAAAATTGGCAGCCTTTTTTCCATAAATACTATTTAGATGATATTAAATCAGTCAATCTATTTAGCAGTGCTTTTCAAGATATTACTCAAGATAAATTAGGGAATATTTGGATTGGAGCAGCCCATGGTCTTTATCGAATAAAGCAAGAGTTTTTGCCTCCACTCAATAGTAAAAAAAAGCAGGTTATTGAATTTGAGCCTCACTTTTCCAATTCTTCGAATACAAGTTCTATTATAGGAAATAGTATCAATTGCGTTTTTGAAGACAATCAAGGCTTACTGTGGATTGCCACATCAGATGGATTAAGTCAGTACAATTGGCATTCTAATCAGTTCAAGAATTATTACTTTCCTGAGGATAAAAGTCACTTAGCTTATGCACCAAATTTTCATATAGATAAAACCAATACCATTTGGGCTGGTAGTTGGAAAAGCGGCCTCTTACAATATCGTTTGGAGCGGGATAGTATCCTCTTGGTCAATGAAAATAAAACCATAGACATTCTAGGAAATCAAATTACTACTATCTATGCTCATAAGGAAAATTGGCTTTACGTTGGCTCTGAATTAGGGGTTACGGCAATTAATATGAAAACCCTAAAAACAAAACAATACCCAAGTCCACCATGGGTTAGAAATAGTATACAAGAATTATTTATCACCTGTATTACAGTCGATAAAAATGGATATATATGGTTTGGAACCAAAATCGGATTATTTACCATTAACCCTATTACCAAAAACTATCACCATCATGAACCTTCTATTGACAGAAACGATGCGCTCAGTGACCATCCAATAAATTATATCCTTCAAGATAGTAAGGATAATATTTGGGTAGCCACCTATAACGGATTGAATAGAGTCAAAACATTTTCAGAAGAAAAAATAGCATTCGAACATTTTTTCTTCAATGCGGATAATCCTGAGGACGGGCCTGTTAATAATTCGATTATGACCTTACAAGAAATTGAGGAAAAACTATATATTGGAACGATGTCTGGGGTGTGTGGGTACAATTATCAAACAGAAAAATTTGAAGCCTATAATAGTAAAAATCAAAAATATAGGGTTCACTCTATGGCCAATACTTTAGATAATAATTTATGGTTAAGCACCAACGAAGGATTATTTTTCTTTGACACGGAAAAACAAACCTTTAAAGAGTTTGATTCGAAAGATGGCATTATAAGTAGTACTTATCGGCTTGGTTCGGGTTTTACAGATAAAGAGAATAACATTTATTTTGCGTACAGCAATGGTTTTACTAAATTCAATCAAAACTTGTTAGCTAATAATGATAGTCCACCACCTGTTTATATTACAGATATTGAAAAAATGAATAGGACAGGAATCAATTTAACCGATGGGATGGGATATAAAGCAATGTGTCTAGAATATGATGATTATCGAGTTTCCTTCAATATAGCTGCTTTAAATTACAATAGAGCAGACAAAAATCAAATTTCCTATCGATTATTAGGCCTTGAAGAAAAATGGAATAAAGTCGCCTTAGGTACGCCAATTGTCTATACAAATTTAAAACCTAAAGAATATACTTTAGAAGTAAAAGCCTCGAATAATGATGGTGTTTGGAATGAAACTGGAGACAAACTAACCATTATCCAACATGCAGCCTATTGGGAAACCTGGTGGTTTAGACTCGGAATAATTACTTGTACTGGATTCATAGTGTTTTGTATCTTTAGTTGGTACACCAATAAAATTCGTAAACATAACGAGGCTTTACAAGCTTACAATCAGAAGCTAAGTAATGAAATTAATCAGCGAAAAAATGCAGAGCAACAATTAAATGAATATAACAAAGAATTAAAACGCTCAAATAAAGACCTAGAACAATTTGCATATATAGCTTCCCATGATTTAAAAGAACCACTTAGAATGATTGGAAATTTTTCGGGTTTACTATCCCATAAATACAAAACCAATTTGGATGAAGACGCTTTTGAATATATAGGTTTTATCGAAGATGGCGTTAGTCGAATGTCTAATCTGATTAATAGCCTCTTAACTTATTCGAGAGTTGGCAGAAAGGAAGGTGACTATCAAGACATAAAATTAAAAAGGTATTTGGAGGTTAAACTATTAGATTTATCCCAATATATTAAAGAAAAAAATGCGACAGTTACTATTGGAACATTACCTGAAATTTATGCAGAAAAGGAACAAATAGGGATGGTGTTTTTCAATTTAGTACACAATGCATTAAAATTTAACAAGTCTCAAAATCCTATGGTCACTATTAAAGAAGAAAAGGATGGAGAAGAAGGGTTTTGGAAGTTTTCGGTACAGGACAATGGCATAGGAATAGATAAAAAATATGAAGATAAAATCTTTGGCATCTTCAAAAGGCTACATAACAAAAGAGATTATGAAGGAACAGGTATCGGTCTTTCTCTTTGTCAAAAAATTATATTTCGTCATCAAGGTACTATTTGGATAGAATCAGCATTAGGAGAAGGAACCACCTTCTATTTTACTATCAAAAAAAATCTAGAAAAATTTGATGATTCGTTAAAGAATTTAGCATCAAAAGAACAAGCTTTACCATTAGAAAAAAGAAACAAATTAGGCGTCCCTGTATAAGTAAAATAAAACAAATAATTAAGACCAAACTACTTGTTTTCCATTCATTAAACAGCGTTAAAATCCCGATAATTATCAGGACACCGATGCCCTGCATCGGCTAGTTTTTTTTGCCTTGTCTAAAGAAAAAATAACTACGCATCTTGGTTCAACTTATTTATTTTGTTTTATATAATTTAAATCACCAAAACTATTCAAAATTTATGATGAATTTAAGAAATTTCATTGGCTTATTTTTAATTTCTTTACTTTTCTTTACCGCTTGTAAGAAAGACGCTATCACTCCTGAAAACACGACAACGAGTCCAAATCCTCCACCGACAACGACCGTGACTCCGACAACGGATACTCCTCTAAACACCGCAACGACTATCCGTGCAATGGCAGCAGCAGCTTCCGTAGCACACTCAAGAAATAACGAATCAGATACCACAGAAACCGATTGTGGATGCTACGACCTTTTTGACGAAGTTGATTTTGATGCCAGCCATGAAGCAATAGAAGCCGCTATTGAAGCAATTTTTGAAGCACTTCCAGATACAGAAATCGCTCGATTATTTGAGCCTGTTTGTACAGACGATGGCGAAATTTTTGAAAGTGCATGTATCGCAGATTGCGAAGGTATTACCAACTATCACACTTGTTCAGAGGAGGAATTAGAAGATTATTTCTTCGGTGATTTTGAGTGTGATGATTTAGACAACTTAACATTCCCTACTGAAATAGAATTACCTGATGGCACAACTGTAACCGTCAACAGTGAAGAAGAATTATTTGACTTGCTTGACAAATGGTTCGAAGAAAATGGCGATGATTTCGAAGAAGAATGGGAAGGCGAATGGGATGAAGAGTGGGACGACGAAGATTACTTTGAAGATTGCTTCACGCTAATTTTCCCAATCTCTATCCAATACCCTGATGGAGAAACAATCATCTATGATTCAGAAGAAGCCATTTGGGTAGGTATTGAAGCATGGTATGATGTAAATCCAGAAAGCGAAGATGACCCAATGCCTGTTTATCCTTTCGATGTTTTGTTAGCTGATAGTACAGTAATAACCATAAATAGTGAAATGGACGAAGATGCGATTTGGGAAACTTGTTTCGGCGATATTGACTTTGACCTTTGTTTTGATATAAACTTCCCAGTCACCTTGATTTATCCTGATGGCTCTACCATAGCTGTTAATAGCTATGATGAAGCAGAAAATACCGTTGACGAATTTTATGAAGCCAATCCAGATAGTGAGGCTGATATCCTCATTCAGTATCCAATCACGATTACCTTAGCTGATGGTACTGTTCAAACGATAGCAGATGAAGAAGCTTTAGATGCTGAATTGGAAGCTTGTTTTGATGAGGATGATTTTGGTAAAATCGCTCAACAAGGTAGAAAGTCAGCATTGTCTGCCAAACGAGTGGTCAAAGGTGCTGTTTTAAGTGGTAGCTTAAATTAGAAATTGCTATAACGACTGTATAAAACACGTTATAAAAACCCCTTACTGATTAAAGCGGTAGTTTTTCGGAAGAGGAACTGCCGCTTTTTATTGCCCCTCATTCCCCTACTC
>CALJVJ010000038.1 GCA_937974625.1 uncultured Saprospiraceae bacterium | reverse complement strand
GCATAGCCCATTTTCCAGCCAGTGCTATGGAAGGTTTTACCAAAAGAAAAGACTGCTAAACTTTGTTGATAGAGTTTTGGAAAGCGGATGACACTTTGGTGAGTAGCGCCATCGTAGATTAAATGTTCGTAGACTTCGTCGCTTAAAACAATAATATTTTTGTCGGCAACTATATTTTCTAATGCTTCTAAATCTTCTTTTTTCAGAATGGTGCCTGTTGGATTATGCGGCGTATTGATGATAATCATTTTGGTCTTTTCATTGACCATGGATTCAATCTCATTCCAATCAATGGCATAGTCAGGATAGACCATTTGATAACCTCTCGGAACACCGCCTGCTAATTGGATAGATGGGATATAAGAATCATAAGCAGGTTCTAAAATGATTACTTCTTCACCGGGATGAACAAAGGCCATGATGGCAGTGAATAAGGCTTGGGTCGCCCCTGCTGTAATGCAAATCTCTTCGTTTGGATTGACCGATTGCTCACAGGTAAGTTGGATTTTATCGCTAATCGCTTGGCGCAAATCCAAAAGTCCTGGCATCGGGCAATATTGATTTTTAGCGTCATTCAAATACTTAGCCACCAAGTTTCTTAGGCTTTCGTCACAATCAAAGTCAGGGAAACCTTGACCTAGATTGATGGCATTGTGTTCTCTGGCTAGGGCTGACATGACGGTAAAAATGGTGATTTCTGACTTGGGTAACTTGGAGATAATTTGCATGTAATTTATTATTTAGAATACGACCTAGAGCACATCTAGCAAAGAAACCGTCTAAATCCGTCTAATCCGTGATTCAATCCTATGTAGCATGACTAGGAGGCTTGAATCACATGAACAAACATCTTTTGTGAACCGCTCGCGGATGGGAGGCTAACGGATTTGAACGGATTTTCTTGTAGGTCGTGTTCCTTTATTAGGTAGTTTGTTTTTTTGTTTATAGTGGTAAAATTGGTAAAATAACTTTAATTTGCCAAAATATAAGTTGTTCTTTTCTAGGTTTTCCTTTATTCAAGTTCTGTGAATAATTTTACCGCATGAATCAATCTATCTAAATCTTTTGTCAAGGTATAAACATTAGGGGTAATTCTAACCCCAGAAATATTTTCCCACACAATGGCTACGGAATGAATTTGATGACTCTTTTTAAGATAAGCGGACAGCTCCCCTGGTTTTTTTCCTGCTACAGCCAAGAGGGCAATAGAACCACTAAAATCTCGATGCATTGGCGTATTTATAGAAACACCTTTAAATTGTAAAACGCCTTTTGTCCAATATTCTTTTAAAAATCGGAGTCTTGCTTCTTTGCGCTGACTACCAATCATTTGATGAAAATCAATAGCCTGTCCAATGCCTTGTTCAATAGCAATGGAACGGGTTCCAATATGCTCAAATTTTCGAATGTCATTACTTTTAAATTGTGGCGCGGCCATTAATGGATATAAAGGTTTGATTTTATCTTTTTTGACATACAACATCCCCGTTCCAAAGGGGGCGCAAAGCCATTTGTGTAAACTAGTCCCAAAATAGTCGCAGTGTAAATCTGGAATTTTAAAATCCAATTGTGCGAAAGTGTGAGCGCCGTCTACTAAGACTTCAATATTTTGCGCTTTTGCTTTTTTGGCAATAGCAGCAACGGGTAATATCTGCCCACTCCAATTGATAGAATGGGTTATGTGGACCAATTTAGTTTTAGCGGTGAATAGTTCTGTATATTTATGGACGATAGCAGCTTCATCTTCCATGACAGGGTCTAAGTTGACCCATTTTAAGACAATTTTATCTCTATGCGCTCGCTGTTTCCAAGCATTCATCATATTGGGATAATCTTGCTTGCTCAGGACAATTTCATCTCCTGCATTTAAGGGTAGCCCGAAGATGACATTAGCCAAAGATTCAGTCGTATTTCTATGGATAGCAATTTCTTCTTTAGAACAGCCAGCTAAATCGGCTAATTTTTCTCTGATGGGTTCCTTGCCATTGCGGTCGAGGAGATGCCACATATAATGAGAAGGGAGTTCATTGCTCCAACGGTTATAATGTTCAACTGCCTCTTGCACTGTTCTAGGAGAAGGCGAAACACCCCCATTATTTAAGTTTAGAACGGTTGGAGATACAGAATAGGCTTGTTTGATAAGGTGCCAAAAATCTTCATCCCTGCTAGCTGATGAAAGGCTATCATGTTTTGTTTCTTGGATGGCTTTTAAAAAATCTTTGCCAGCGGTGGTATGGTAAAAGGGTAGGGCGGTTGCCGCCGTGAAGGTGGAGAATTTTTGAAGAAATTTTCTGCGAGAAGTCATGGATAAAGGTTATTGTTCAAAGAAAGAGTAGCCAAGATAGTTAGTTTTACTAATAATAAAAGGCCAATGATTCATAACCATTAGCCTTTTATTATTTTAGAAGTCTAAAAAACGATTTACAAACTAAACCAATAATTCACTTTAAAAACCAATGCTCGATTTTTAGGGGCAAAAGTCTGAATTCTAAAATCGTCCACCATATCATCCGTTTCTACTAAATAATTATCGGTGTAAACTAAGAAAATATCAGACATTGGGGCAAAACGCCATTGGAAACGACTATTGATATTGAAGTTTTCTGCTTGTGTATTATATTGAACAAAAGTGGTCCAAGACAAATTATTAGAAAAATTGATTTCTATTTTTGGGCTGATAGAAAATAATTTGCTTTCTCCATATAGTTCTCCAAATTGAAGGTCATTATAAGCGAATTTAAAACCAAAGTTTCCCCAAGGTTGGACCCTGTAATTGGTTTCTAATTCGATTCCTGTCCGAGTACCACTATAAAAGCCACCGTACCTTAATTCCGCTTCATAAGAAAAAGCGTTTCTTGAGTCCGACCTAAATTCTAATCGAAAATTATTGGTAACGTATCTTTGTGCAGGTAAGGGTTCATCTCCAGTAAACGAGAAAGGAAACTGAAGGTCTATCGCACTATTTGAATATCTAGCACCAATAGAACTTCGTCCTCTAAAACTCATTCTATAAGAAATAGAGTTGGTCCGTTCTAAGAAATCTCCACCATTAGCTTTGGTCACCCACCAATTGAATAAACTAAATTGTTGAGAGATGATTTTGCCGCTTTTTTTAGGGTAAATAGTATAGTTTATATCAGAAAAGAAAGAACCAAATCCTATTCTATGGGTAGTATCCTGTACTGCATCGTAATGATTTAAGCGGTTCAAAAAGCCCATATCTGCATAATATTGGTCCTGTATTTCGTAGTAATTAATTAAACCAGAAATATTTCTGGACCTGTAACGAACACCTCCTTTGAAATAATAGTTTTTCTCTGAAATATCTTCCTTAAAGGAGTGGTTATAGCCCGCCCAACTTTGCCATTTATTATTAGTAGAAATATAATTAAACTCTAGTCCAGCATTTCGACCATAATCTGAGCCGGAGAATTCTTTATCCTCATAAGCTTGCCGGTTAGTAAAGAATCCTTTGATAACTGACCGTCCAAAAACTTGTTGGTGAAATGTGGTGGCCGTATAGTTTTGTCCTGCAAAATCATCGGTTTGTTTGGTTTGCATATTTAATAAACCAACTCTCAAAGTTTTAGTCGCATTACCTGTTAATCTTAAACCATATAGAATGGGAATAGAATTTCCATCATCATCTAATCCAATTTTTCTAGAGAAAAAGGGACGAGCAGAAGAGTTACCAAAATCAGCAAATATATCTGTATTTTCAAGGAAGAAAAGTCGTTTTTCTGGTAGGCCAATGTTAAATCGAGTTAGATTAGTCACTTGTTCATCTACTTCTACCTGAGAGAAATCAGGGTTAATTGTAACATCTAAATTTAAAGAAGAAGTAACTGCAATTTTCGCATCTACCCCAGCATTCAGATTATTTTCTGTTGGCGTACCTTCTTCAAAGTCTTTAAAATTAGAACCAGAAATATAGGGAATAATGGCAACATTGCCCTTCGCTTTTTTAGGCGCTTTGTCCCAAATTAAAGCACCCGTATAATTTAAATCTACCGACCTAAACTGAACAGGAACATGAGACCAAGTATGAAAGCTATTATCACTTGCTTCGGTCCGAATAAAATTGATACCCCAAGTTGTTTTCGTCTCATCATATCGTAAAGATTTAAAAGGAATAGCCATTTCAGCAGTCCAACTATCAGCAGAGATTTTTGCTTTAGAATACCACTTATTATCCCATCGGTCATTCATAGCACCACTGCCAGGGCGGCTACCTCTAGAGCCCGTATCTCCAGTTAACAAGCCTTCCATTTGCACGCTATATGGATTAACGCCAAACATAAAACCATTACTTTTTTGGTTAACGGGGTCTAAAACCACAACGATATTATCACCACTCCAAAAATTGACATCCCTTTTTAGGGTTTGGATGATGGCCCCATTTGGGTCATGCATGGTCGCAGCGATATAGATAAAATTGTCATCATAAGTCACCTTGATTTTAGTAGACAATTCTGCAGGTTTATCATCAATCGGAAAGCTATACCAAAAATCAGTAGCTTCGTTAGCACCTTGCCAAACAGCTTCATTTAATTCTCCATCCAACTTTATTTTTTCGGAGGTTCTAGTGATTCTAAGTTGATATTCTTGTTGTCGGTCTTCCTTGCCACCATATTTTTCTCCTCCACCATTATTAGCGGATAGATGGGCGGTAGTCATGAAAAGGAAGGCATAGAAAAGGTAAATAATCTTTTTCATCTTAAAATGGGTTCTATTTTTTTGTCGGGCATACTGAAATAGACTTATATCTTTGTGTTATTATTTTGATAGGAGTCCAATTTCTAATTGAACTGCAAAGGTAAGGGTAAAGTTGAGTAGGAATTCTGATTTCTTTTTGAAGATTTTTTTAGGAAGAATAAAAGAGAAGGCATGTTAAGAAAGCCCCAGCAAATAGTTTGTTGTAACTAAAAACAAAGAATAATATATATTTTAAATTATAAAGCCATATCTATTTTTAGTGAAAAAATAGATATGGCTTTATAGAAAATGATATTTTAAAAATAGAGAATGCTAATTACTTAACACACTAATTTTACTACCATTCGCTTTCCAAAGATTGAAATCTAAACTATTAATAATACCATTTCCGTCAGCATCTGCTGGCGAATATTGATTGACACCAGCACCAGCTTGTTTCCAAAGGTTAAAATCTAAGTTGTTGATAATGCCATTTCCGTCAAAATCGCCACTACTCATAAAAAACTGACTCCCAATTTGCGTTTGTTGATTGTCTCCCATGGTGGTAGCCGCAGAAGTCGCAAAATCAAAAACAGTTGGATTGTCATTTAACGGCTGAGCCGTACGACTAATTATGGGTAGATGACTTTTATGGAATACTGCGATGTAATAATTTTTATCCTCTAAATCATCAAAGGTTAATACTTCATCTCCTGAAATATCCACTAAAGAACCTGCACTATTTATAAAAACAGCCTTTTGTGCAACCACTGTTTGCATATCAGTTTCATCCCTTAACTCTACTAATAACCAATCTACTACATTGGCAGGAAAGTCGGATACCTGTGTTACTTCCCCTATGTTGAAAGGTGCTTCATTGGGTAATAAATTATTATCCATGAGGTTGGTGTTTAGTAGGTTACTATTTAAATCATAATATCCTTGAAGCATTAGGTTTATTTTGGCAGAAGTGCTTCTTTCCTGAACTATTTCTACACAATCCGAAGGTAGCAATAAGGTCATCGGTTCATGACTGCTGATACAGTTTGGCTGAGTGCTTACCTCAATTTTTGAATTACTTCCATCATGCGCATGCGTAGTAATGGTTCGTCTTTCCACCCCATTTCTAACAGAATAGTGCATAATCTCATCTTCATCAATCACATGACCTAAACCATGTGCGTGCCCCAATTCGTGTAAAGCAATACTTTGAAAATCATATTGACTAATTTGAGGTGGCCAAGGCCCAAAATTCCAAGAGAAACTACCCATAGTTTCATTTGGCACAAACTGAATATCAAATTCTTTTAAATACCAGACCGTATTATGGAAGCTACAAGAACTATTCCCTGATGCTTTATATCTCGAAGTCGTAATACCTAATACCCCAATTGGTAGGTTCGGTTCATAAGTGACGACACAAATACCATCATTACCAAAACCTTCAGTAGTTCCATTTTTATCTATTTGCCAATTGACACCACTAGCACATATCCAGGTGTCCATAGCCTTTTGAAAAGGAACAACTGCACTTGAGGCCGCAAATCCAGAAGTAGTATTCAACTGAATCGTATAACCACCAGCGTCATTTCTATTAGTGAACTTCACATTTTGTCTAGTTTTACTTTCAAAGCTTCTAAAAGAACTGTAAAGCGTATTGATAGCATAACTAATTTTTATAGGAGCGGACCCGACAGTAGCGCCTGCACTATTTTTAACGAGGATATTTCCATTCCCTGCACGAGTAGGCACTTTAACTCTAATTTGGGTATCGGTCCAGCTAGAAATATCACTTACTTGGTCTATAGCAGTTAATGTTCGACCTCCGGAATCAGCATTTGGAAATTCTACCGTTCCAGCAGTCGTACCAAAACCATTCCCTTCAATAACTAATTCGTGGTCTGCTTCAATAGAACCCGTAAAAAAAATAGGGTTAATTTCTCCTGCTACATTTTTAAGGATAATAGCAGCGCCTCTTTCACTAGTTGTGTCAACTGGACAAGCGACGACCCCTGCACAAGAACATCCGTCTACCAAGATAATATCTCTTAAAGTATTTGGGTCACCATCGTCACAAGGTGTACCGGCTGTAGTTGGTAAGTTGCCATCATTTGGTGCACAATCTTGTATATTACAAACATTATCTCCATCGGCATCCCAACAGACTATTTCAGTGACTTCTAAAACAAATTCTTTATTACAGGAATTATTTTGCTCATCAAACATATAGATGCGTATAATTTTATTCCCAAGTTCTAAACCCTCAATATATTCTGTTTCCTTACAATTACCGTCACAAATAACTAGGGGCAGGCCATTAGTTTCTATCCCAATCATTTCAACACGTTCACTTTTAGCCAATAGATTATCAATTCGGATGGTATTTCCTTCGACTACAGGAGGGGGAAGTCCATCGCAGTCAAGTGGCTGTCCACTATTGCCAGCACAGGTACATCCATCAGCTTGGATTTGGTCGTTTAAGGTAGCTGAATTTCCATCATTGCAGGGTGCACCAGCAGGCATTGGAAAATCAGGGTTATTATCGTCACAATCCATGGTAGAACAAATACCATCATTATCCTTATCTTTTATTTTTTTTCTGGGATTATAGGTTTGTCCGTTAGGCGTTTTAGCAATATTACCGGTAATTTTATACACCCTTTCCATTATCTTTTCTTCATCCATAGATTCAACCTCTGTAAAATCGATATACTCACCATTTTCGTATAACAAAGCCCCTTGAACATGTGAATAAAGTTCAAACTCACTCTTTTTGGAAGCTTCACCGTTTTTTTTCGGTTTTTTCACATTATTTGCAGCATTTTTTACCAGCAGCATATATTCTTTTCCAATATCGATATTGACATTAGGAGTAATAACTTCTAATTCTCCATCCACTTCTCCACCGGGTAAAATAAGCTCGAAGATGGCCGCTGTGCTAGCGTTCTTTAAGTAGGCAGTCACTTCCATAGTGTAGGAAGTATAAATTCTGGTATGGTTGTCATCCCAATAAGATTCAGCAGAGATGGCTTTGGCAATAACTATTTGAGTTGAATTTTTAACTCGATTATCTAAAGGTATGGGGATAACAGAAGCAAATAAGGATTGCGTGCACAATATCAATGACAAACAAGTGATAAAGTTGAATAGAATTTTTTTCATAGTTTTTTATAAAATAATTGACCTTTCTCGTAAAAAAAAGTGACGAAATATTGGTGGGTAGGGTCTTAATAAACAATTGGAGGATGATAGGGTGAAAAGGGAGATTCGGGAGCAGGAAATATTTAGGTTGGAAGGTGTTTGTTTTAAGACTATGTCTAAATATACCTTCAATTTCGTTGATTTTTGAATGGAATGAAAAGCTGGTAGTGTTAATAGTGTGACAGCGTAATTTTTTTTGCAAAAAAAAATAATTATAAAAAAGCGGGAGGATATCTAAATTTTCTGAATTCAGTTGATTTTTGTTAAAAAAATCGCCTGAAATATAAAAAAAAAGGACTGTTTTAGTGACATCAAAACGGTAAGAAAATAAATTTATTAAAAATTATAAATAAGATAAATTTTAAGTCGAAATCAATAATTAGCTAGTCAAAATCACTAAATTTTCTGAAAAAAAGTAGTTTTCGCTAACTCCCATTTAATTCCCAAATTAAATGTTAGCAACTGGCATAGAAATTGACTTATAAGAGAATGGAACGGGATTTTTACACTTGATTGGGGGGTTGAGTGCAAATTGACCGTTCTATTTTTTTGCCCTATAAAACAGGTGAAAATAGAAAGAACGCTAGTTTTTTAAAACACGATAGTTCGATTTTGATAAGGCAACACTTTATGTTGCAACTGTAAATAAATAGCTTCAGATAAAACCATCTTTTCCAAATTCTTTCCTTTCCGAATTAAATCTTTAATAGAATCTTTGTGGCTGACCCTATTTGTATGTTGGACAATAATTGGACCTTCATCCAAATCTGCTGTCACATAATGGCTTGTTGCTCCAATGATTTTAACGCCCCTTTTGTGAGCAGCATGGTAGGGTTTTGCACCAATAAATGCAGGAAGAAACGAATGGTGGATATTGATGACTTTATTTGGAAAAGCTTTTACAAAATCATCAGAAAGAATTTGCATATATCTGGCTAAAACAACAAAATCTATATGGTGCTCTTTCAATAGTGCAATTTCTTTAGCTTCTTGTTCCGCTTTAGTCGCTTTTGTGATTGGGAAACAATGAAAATCTATTTCAAAGCGGTCCGCTATGTATTTTAAATTTTCATGATTACTGATGATTAATGGAATTTCTACTTCCCATTCTCCTGACATGTACCGTTGTAAAATATCATATAAACAATGGGACATTTTAGAAACAAAGAGTGCCATCCTAGGCTTGTTATTAGAAAAATATAACTGCCATTGCATCTGATATTTATTCCCGATAAGGGTAGAAAAATAATCTGCTATTTTTTCTCTAGGAATAGTAAAATCATTTAATTCCCATTCAACACGCATAAAAAAGTGATTGATATCCACTTCTACATGCTGTTCAATATCGACTACATTGCCATTATTCTTTAATAAGAAATCAGAAATCGCAGCCACAATGCCCTTTTGGTCAGGACAATGAATGAGTAAAATAGCGGTATTTTTTTTTGTAGAACCCATAAATTTTAAAGTAAAATATCAAATAAAGAACGCGAAAGACGGAATAAGATGGATGATTGAGCTCAAGAATCAAGTTCAAGTTCAAGAATCAAGTTCAAGAATCAAGTTCAAGTTCAAGCAACCAGCCACCACATTCATTGCTTCAATAATTAAACCATTTTATGCACTTCGGTTGAAGCTTAAGTTTTAATTGGCGGATGTTTCTGTAAAAAACGTAATACGTCCTTCGGGTCATCAGTTATATGGAGTAAATCATAATATTTTCTACCCCAAGCTAATTGCTGAACCAAAGGATAAATCATGGTTTTGACGGAATAATGTTCTTTTCCTAAAAAAACCATTGGACTTAAATAATTGAAGGTGCCATAATGGTTTTGGGTGGCGTCCATAAAAATCTCTTGAACCGTACCTGCACTACCAGGCGCACAAATTAAACCATATAAGCTAACCGCCAAAAGGGTATCTTCTCGAATGCTATTAGAAAAGTATTTAGCAATATGAGAGGCAAATAAATTGCTTGGTTCATGACCATAAAACCAAGTAGGGATAGCTAAACTATCCGCACCTTTTGGATATTCGTCTAGAATTTTAAAGGCTTGTTGATGAAATTTCTTATCTGCATAATGGGGAGCTTTTTTCAATACTTTGATAGCATCAATCAAATCATCTGTGTCTTTACCTGCAAAATAAGCACCCAAATTTGTGGCCTCCATAATGCCTGGTCCACCGCCAGAGGCTAGTAAATATCCATTTTCAGTTAATAATTTGGCCGTCAAAGCTGATTTTGTGTAGAATGGGTCGTCTCGTCTGGTGCTATGTCCGCCCATAACGCCTACACATTTTTTGGAAGTCATTCCACCTTTATCAAAATTTAATAAATCTCTCAAAGCTTCGTCCATAGAGTGGTCATGAATTCGTTGCCAAAGAGCTTCATTAATACTAGGCGTATATTTTTGCTTAGAGAAATGGTTATAAATTTTAATATCCGTGCTATTATCCTTTTTAAAAGAATAACCATCCATTAATTCTTGCCAATTATAAAGTTTACTTCGAAAAGGTTGGTAAGGCAAATCAGAAGGAGCATTGATAATGGTTGCTCCTTTGCGACGAAGCTTAATTTCTTCTTCTATTTTAAGTTGACAACCTAAGAAAGCGGTATTTTTTATTTTGAGATTATCCCATTCAATATCAACTTTTGAGAAATCAATATTTTGGACCGTACAATTTTTTAAAGATAAACCATTTTGTAAAAACTGTCGAAAGTTTTTAATCGTATGGATGATTATTTCTTTATTGGCTTCAAATTTTTTCGGCATAGTAGCTTAATTGTTTATAAGTTTTGGGCTTATCTAAAAAGCCCATTCAGATAAAGCACTTTTTAGACAACCCATTGTATTTTGGCAGTACATTAAATGTAAGGCTACTACTAAACACGAAGATAGAGTCTCGCGCTAACACCGCATTACATTTGATGCACTACCTATATTTTTAAGCTTTCATCAATCCACCATTTTCGGTTTTGTAGAAAGCGTCCACATCAATGTCTTCTTGTTTGATGAAACCTTTATTAGGCATCGTTCCATCTGCAACCATTTCGACTACAGCAGCGATAGAAGCTGCGGTGGTCCAACTAATGGCTCTCCAAGTTCTCCAACCTATTTTTTTAGGAAAAAAAGCATTGAAGTATTCATCTCTAAGAAGTTGGTCTTCTTTCCAACCTTCAACCACTGCATAAACATACACAACATCTTCCTTAACGGGTGGTTTGGCATTGCTCAAAATTCTTTCTAATTCTTTTTTATCTTCTTTTAGCACCAATTCATACATTAAAAAACGCATCAATTTTCCATGTCCTGGATACCGAATGGTTTTATAATTTAACGTATCCACTTTGCCTTCATAGGTCTCGCACATGGTGCCTAGTCCACCGGAAGTTGTGAATGCTTCAAATTCCTGTCCTTCGATATTGATGTATTCAAAACCAGTTAGAGAAGGAATCATTTTTCGTTGACCATTATCAATCGCTTCTGCATCATTGATATATTCGTTAATTACGCCCGCAGGGGACCATGTAAAAGAATAAGCCAACTGACCATTCGGAAATCTAGGCAAAGCACCAACTCTTAATTCAATATCTCTTAATTTGGTAAATTTATTAGCCATATTAGCACCGACAATGCCAATAAAACCAGGCGCTAAGCCACATTGAGGCGCCATTACACCTTTAGAAGTTCTGCTCAAATTTCGAATAAAGTTAGTCGTATCCACATCTTCCGTTAAATCAAAGTAATGGATGCCTTTTTGATGGGCAATTTCTGCTACCTTCTTGTTTAAAAAAAAAGGTAAAGCAGAGACGACAGCATCCGTTTTCGCAAATTCTTTGGTTAAAAAAGCAGCATCAGAAACATCGCCTTTTTTGACTTTGAATGGCATTTCTCCATCATAATGTGGACGATTTAAATCTATGCCAGTAACTTTAAATCTTTTACTTAGCAATACAGCAACCAGCGTACCGACCTTACCAAGGCCGAGAACAACAATTTTTTTCATAATTAGGTTTTACTTGTAATTAGGACTTTTTGAAAAATAAAAATGGTATAATTTGGTATTCTACTGAACAATGAATTATGGTTATATATTAACTTTTGAAAATCAAATGATTATTTTTAGCACTAGCCCCAACATCTAGGAACAAGTTAGAGCTGGTGGCGGCTGCCTGTCAAAAAACTGTTTGACGGAGGAGTTTTTTTTGACTTGATTTTTTGTTTCTT
>CALJVJ010000037.1 GCA_937974625.1 uncultured Saprospiraceae bacterium | reverse complement strand
ATTTTGAATTGTATTATCCGTTGGCAACAATCCGTTGGCAAAATTAAAATGGAGTCCAACGGATGGTTGCCAACGGATATAGTATTTGGTACTTTGCTCTCATTTGAAAATTGAAAATTACAAAGCTTTCATCGGCGAATAAACCCGCACCGCCGTCCGCAAAACTTCCTCCTTATCCAATGTCATCTTCTTCAACTTCTGCCCGGCAAACAATTCCATTTGCGTCGTAAAATGCTCGGCTCCTTCATTCGCAGAGCTTCCATAAGCATTCACCGATTCAATTTCTACTCCATCTGGACCAAAGCGAACCAATTCGATGTAAGAATCTCCTGCAAAGCCTTTATAGGTTCCATCGTCTTGTTCTAGGCTATACATGGCAGCTAAGACATCAGGCCCACCGCCCAAAGGAATATTAACATCCCCTCGAATATGTCTTTGAAATTCACCAATCTCAACTTCTAGTTGACCGAATTTTTCTAAAAGTTCTGCTTTAGCTTTAGTGATGCCATGAACACAATCTTCAAGGGTAAGTGTTCCGCCACGAACGGCACTGTCCATTTCTTTTCGACGGGCATCAATATATTTCCAAGTCAACAAGAAGAGTGGCGCTTTAGTATTCCCCAAATAAGTTTTTCTATCCCAAGTGTTTAATTGCTCGATAGCATCTGCAATATCAGGGTATTTACTTGCCTCCAAATTCATCAACATTTCCAAGTTGGTGGCACTTGGAATCATCATTTTAGAAGGGTATTGTCTATCGTATTTGATGCGTTTAAAATCGTCGTAGCTCAAACTATCATATTGATTAATCAATTCTAGAAAGCGAGAAGAACGGTTGTTTTCTAAACCAACGCCTTGATACCCCATTGTTTTATTTAAAGCAGTTTCTACAAAATTACCTTTGCGGTCACTAGCAGAGTAAGGCGTATTATTGGTATTAAAAACCCACCCACAATCAGGATTTAAGACTTGTGGTAAGCTATCTAAAGGCACGAGATTTTCATCCCATAAAGTGGCTGAGGTATTCCCTGGCAAAACGGTACTCCAATCATATTTTGGATTTCGTACAGGGATACGGCCATTACTTAAAAAATAGATGTTATCTTCTTTATCTGCATAGACAATATTCAAACAGGCAATCCCTTGAATTTCCAAAGCGTCGTGGAATTCTTCGAAGTTGGTTGCTTTATTCATTTTATAGGTTTGCTCACCTGCCCGAATGCTCTCTCCAACAGAAAAACGCCAAGCATAAAAACCATCATCCGTTTCAAAAGTAGGCCCATATACACTTTCATAGCTCGTTTGTCGAATAGGAATTTTCATAGGACCTGCGACTTTCATCCAAGACCAATGCGTTTTTTCTTCTAAGGTTAACCATTCACCGTCGAATTCATATTGAAGCTCCTTGTCTGGGTGCATGGTAAGTTTATAAGTATCTGAGAAGTCCGCATGGTTTACGGTGTGTGCCCAACCTAAATGTTCATTCACCCCATGAAAAATAACGGCACCACCAGGGAAGGTACCCCCTAAAATATTCAATCCTTCTTCACTTATCAAGTGCGCCTCGTACCAAGAATACCAGCCTTCCAAGGGTTGATGAGAATTGATGGCAAGGTAGGTTTTGCCATCGGTTGTTTTTCTGTTGGAAATGGCAATGGCGTTGGACCCTTTGGGGAAATTACTTTTAAGCTCTTTCGCTATTTTACCATTCATAATTTTTTGCAAATCCTTACTGGCGCCAGAAACTTCCAAATTTCCCAATAAAGAGCCGACGACACCATCATGTCCCCTTATTGGAAATAAGTCATCCAAAATTACTTCATCGGGGTGCAAAGCAGCATAAGCGTTTATACCATCTGCGAAGCTTTCCAAATAAGTTTTGAAGCCACCTGTCACTTCTTTATCATATCGTTCCGTGGCAATTTCGGCTAAGCCCATGAACTTGACGGCAAAATCAATAATCAGCCCATCTTGCCCTTTAATCTCGCCGAGTTTACCTTGACCAGCTGCCATTTGTTCTTGAATGGTGAGGAAATCATCTTCGCATTCTGCCCATGCTAATCCATAGGCGACTTCTGCATCTGTTGGTGCGAAGATGTGAGGGACGCCCCATTTATCACGTGCAATTTTGATATTAGTGAGTGCTTCTCCTTGAGGTGGAGTCGGGGAACAGGCGAATAATAGGCAGACAAGAAAAAATAGAAATGGGCGCATGATTTTCGTTTTTTTGTAAAGATACACAGTGTGTCGAAGAAAGAAAGTAAATTTGTAAAAATCAAAAACATGAAATACGGATACACCATCATTTATGTCAAAGATGTAGTTGAAACGATTGCCTTTTATGAAAAAGCGTTTGGCTTTCAACGTAAGTTTATCACGCCTGAGAAAGACTATGGCGAACTCCTATCGGGAGCAACAACTATTTCTTTTGCTTCCCTTGATTTGGGAAAGACTAATTTTAAAAAAGGGTTTGAGCCATTGCCAGATGTAGGGAAACCTGTGGGCATAGAAATGGCCTTTGTGACGGAAGATATTGAAAACGATTTTCGAAAAGCGGTCAATGCAGGCGCAGTCGTATTTGAAAAGATTGTGGAGAAACCGTGGGGGCAGAAAGTCGGATATTTAAGAGACAATAATGGACTCTTAATTGAATTATGCACGCCGATTAAAAATTAAGGACTCCTAATTTTAGAAATTGAATAATATTCAAAAAGCACCAATAGAATAAATACGCTACCTTTGCAGCATTATTTCGTAAGTGACGAGCAAAAAATAATTTGGTCGTGACGAGCCCTTTTAATTTCAAAAAGGGTCAAAAATTGAAGGGTTGCATGAGATTTGAAGATTTGAAGTTAATTCCACCGATACTAAAAGCACTAAAAGATAAAAATTATACAGAACCTACACCTATTCAGGGCAGGGCAATTCCTATTATCCTCAAGCGACAAGATGTATTGGGTGTGGCGCAAACAGGGACAGGAAAAACAGCTGCTTTTGCTATTCCAATCATTCAATTAATTCATCAAATAGAGTCTAAAGAGCATGGGAAGCCGATTATGCGTGCTTTAATCTTAACACCTACGAGAGAATTAGCGATTCAGATAGAGGAGAGTATTGAATCCTATGCCAAACATACGGTGGTGAAACAGACGGTTATTTTTGGTGGGGTCAAGCAGTACAGCCAAGTACAAGCTTTGCGGAAAGGGGTCCATATTTTAGTGGCGACACCGGGGCGATTATTGGATTTAATCAGTCAAGGGATTATTAGCTTATCCACGATTAAAGTATTCATTTTAGATGAAGCGGACCGAATGTTGGATATGGGCTTTATCAATGATATTAAGCGGATTTTACCACTTTTGCCCAAGCAGAGACAGTCCTTATTTTTCTCTGCGACAATGCCTAATAACATTGTAAAGCTATCAAGGGATATTCTTAAGAGTCCTCAAAAAATAGAAGTGAGCCCTGTATCTTCCACTGCGGAGACGATTCAGCAATATTTGTATTATACAAATAGAACAACTAAGAAAAATTTATTGACCCATATTTTGAAGGATGAAGATATGGACCAAGTCTTAGTCTTTTCGCGTACAAAGCGAGGGGCAGACAGAATAGCGAAGGATTTAGTGAAAAAGCGAATTTCGGCTGCGGCTATTCATGGCGATAAAGCACAAAATCAGCGACAAAAAGCGCTCAAAAAATTTAAAGAAGGAGAAATCCGAGTTTTAGTCGCAACTGATATTGCTGCCAGAGGAATTGATATTGATAAGTTGAGATATGTGGTAAATTATGATATTCCCAACGTGGCAGAAACCTATGTGCACCGTATTGGTCGGTCGGGTAGAGCAGGAGAGGAAGGCGTCGCCATCGGCATCTGTGAACCAGAAGAAAATGAATTTATCCGAGATATCGAAAAATTAATTAAACAGAAAATAGAGGTAATTAAAGACCACCCTTATCCACAAACGGATAAGCCAATGACAGATAAAGAAAAGAAAGAGTGGAATAAAGAAAAGCAAAGACGTAAACAAGAGTTTTTTGCCAATCGGAAAAAAGGAAATTCAGGAGGCGGTGGTTATGGGCGTTCAAATAATCGAAGACGATAGTTTTTTAGTGATGAATGAGCGTTCTCGAAGGGTGAAGGTCCAGTATAAGCAAACATAGTTTGTGAACCGTGAAACGGATGTGAGTGCCCAAGCGAATGAACCGCGAAGCGGGTGGGGAGGGAGAGATGAGTTGATGAATTTTGAGCTTGAATTTGATACTTGAATTTGAACTTCCTTTTAATGTCTTTAATAAATAAAAATGAGGTTGTCTATCATAGGCAACCTCATTTTTTATTATAATTTAAGAGAATGTTCATTAAAAGTGCCGGAACAAGATTAATCAAGTTTCAAGAAGTTGATTGCGAATTGTTTGCGGAGGCTTGAACTTGTTTCTCTAAGCGAAGACTAATTTTTTCAAATAGTCAGCGCCATCTTTTGCGCAATCCATTGGTGTGGTATTATCATAGCGTTCTTGCTCCATGATGAAATATTCCATGCCATTGTCCTTAGCAACTTTTAGGATTTTAGGGAAATCAATTTTTCCTGTTCCTAAGGTACAAGTTGCTCTTTCTTCACTATCGGGTACATCTTTTAATCTATCTTTGACATGACATAATTTGAATCGGTCTTTATATTTCGTTAAATATTCGATGGGGTCAGCGCCACCAGTGACGACCCAGTAAATATCCATTTGATGGTCGACTAAGTCTGGGTCTGTATTTTCCATCATAAAATCATGTGGAATCATTCCTGAAAATGCTTTGAAAGAATAAGCATGATTGTGGTAGGCAAATCGAATTCCATTTTTCTTACAAATAGCACCGCATTCATTAAATTTATCGGTTACTTTTTTCCAGTTTTCAACACTGGTTTGCGGTCCAATGTAAGGGCAAATAAGGTACTTCATGCCTATTTCAGCGGCTTGAGCCGCTTTTTGTTCAAAGTTTTCGTTGATATTACAGTGAGCAGAAACCATATTTAAGCCTAAGCCATCTAAATTCTTTTTGAATTCGGTATGTGGCATATCCCAAAACATGCCTTGCTTTCCATCATAGCTTTCAATTTGTTTGAAGCCATATCCAGCTAGTTTTTTTATGGTGCCTAAAGGGTCTTGTGGAATCACATCTCTTAAAGTATAAAGCTGAATACCAAATTGGTCTAAACTTGGTTGAACTGCTGCTGCGACCTTTGATGCCGCTTCACTTGCAGCGGAAGTAGCCGCTTCTTTAGCCCCTGATTTACAAGCCCAATGAGGCAGTAACAAAGAACCAGCAGCTAGTAAGCCTGCATTTTGTAGAAAACTTCGACGCTTATTTTCCATGAGCTTTTCGTTTTAGTTATTTTTTATAAAAAAGCGAAGGTAAGGAAATAATCAAAATTAAGCATAAAATGTAAGTGTGAAAATTACACTAATGAATTTAGGATAGTAAGTTAATTCGTTTTGAGGATACTAACTAGATTTGTAACTCTTTGAAAAATAATGGAAAAAGGCTTTTTCAGATGGCTGTAATTTAAAGGGTAACAAAGTCTAAATAGTAAGTCTTAACTTTGCCACTATGCCAACCTATGTAATATACAAACCCTTTAATATGCTTTCGCAATTTACGCGAGAAGCCCCTCACCATGTTACCTTGGCAGATTTAGATTTTAGTTTTCCTAAAGAGGTATATCCCGTTGGTAGATTGGATGCAGATAGTGAAGGTTTATTGTTGTTGACGGATGATAAGCAGCTGAATGCGAGATTATTGCATCCGAAAAACAAGCAGCCTAAAACCTATTGGGTACAAGTAGAAGGAGCACCGACAGATGGAGATTTAGTACCCTTACGAAAAGGGATTCCTATTAAAATAAAAAAGAAAATTCATCAGACCTTACCTGCTGTTGTGTGTTTATTAGATAAGAATCCTAATTTACCTGAGCGAGACCCACCCATTCGTTTTAGAAAATCAATCCCAGATACTTGGATAAGTATCACAATAGTGGAAGGTAAAAACCGACAGGTGCGAAGAATGTTTGCTGCTATTGGTTTTCCTGTTTTGCGGTTAGTTCGAGTAGGCTTGGCAGGCTATATTTATGGAAAAGGCGTATTATCAGAAATGGAAGTTGGAGACATAGTTTCAGTAAAGGTAAAATAAAGGTTTGTTAGCCTTCCGCTTCGCGGCTCACTCGCTTGAATATTCTCCGAACAATCCACCCTGCGGGTTCCCTCGTTCATTCCACATAACTCTGTCTACGGACCAAGGTGTAGAATCCACCCTCTAAAGCGATATATCCATAATCGTAAACAAAATGATAGGTGTTCCCATTCTTGGTTTGGTAGATATTTGTAAAATAGCTAAATTTAAAACCTTCACCAAGAAGTTTATCCTTGTGGACTTTAGCTTTGCCATCGGGGTTTAAATTCGCTAATATTCGGCGATTTTTTCGCAGCATATTATTGATGTTTCGCACAAAATTAATGGCATCCCGATTAACTTTATTATTGGCTGTGCTTCGACAGCTAGGCGAACAATATTTTTTGTCAGCGCGTCCGTGGAATTCTTCTTTACATTCCAAACATTGTTTTCTCATAATACAATTAAGTATTGGACCGAAATATATTTTCCCTACTCCGTCCGGTCCTTAAAATTGGTAGTTTCTCTATTTTTTGTAAAAATATAGACCAAAATGGTGAAAAAATTGCATATTTTATAAAAACTAGTGGAATTTAATCTCTAAAAAACCTAAATTTATAGTTCCATACGGATTTCTCTCATCGATTTTACATTTTACAACCTACAAATTTAAATTACCCTTCGCTATTTAGGACATCCTACGTAAGCAACATA